>DAIOWG010000075.1:0-10910 GCA_036758645.1 Dokdonella sp.
CCAGCGCGGCCTGCGTGTCCGGCGTCAGCGACTGGCTGCGCGCGAGCACCGGCAGCGCATCGAGCGCGGCCTGGGTGTCGCCATTCGCGAGCGCCGCTTCGACGAGCAGGCGCCAGCCGCGCAGCGAGAGCTCGTTCGCGGCCGCCTTCGGCTTGAGCAACGCGAGCGCCTCGGCGATGCGGCCGTGCTCGATCAGGAAACGGGCACGCAACGCGTCGGCAGCGCGAACGCCGCCTGCGCCCACCTCGGCCAGCGCCTGCGCGGCACGCTCGTCGGCACCGCGTTCGTGCGCCGCGCGCGCGATCACGAGCTGCGCCGGCGTGCGGAACGCATCCTGCGCGGCGGCCTTGCCGAGTTCGCGTTCGGCCTGCGCGTAGTCGCCTTCGGCGAACGCGGTCAGTCCGTTCGCGAGGCGCTCGCGCCCGCGCCGGCGCATCGAGCGGCCCCAGGCGCGGAATGGCCAGCGCAGCAGGCGCCACGCGATCGTCAGCAGCAGCCATGCGAACAGCAGCGCGGCGATCAGCACGACCACGCTGGTTTCGATCGTGGTGTCGCGCATGCGCAGCTGCACGTAGCCCGGATCGGCCGCGAGCCAGTGCCAGGCGAACGCGGCCGCGAGCACCACCAGGACGAGGATCACCGCACTGCGCCAGGCCCTCATGCGTCGTCTCCGATGGCGGCCGGCGCGTCCGGCAATGGCGCGCTCGTCGGCGCGGGCGGCGGCGGCTGCGCGAGCGAACGCGTCGCGCGCAGGTTGCGCAGTTCCTTCAATGCATTGCCCAGTTCCGGCAATGCCGGCGCGAGCGGCGCGGCGGCGAGTCGGTCGAGATCGGCGAGCGCGGCCTTGACCGGCTGGGCGTCGACGTCGAAGCCGGCCTCGAGGCCCGCGCGCGCGCGCTGCAACGCGGACTTCCAGGCCTCCGCGTCGCGCGCGAACAGCGCGGACTCTGCCATGCGCAGGTCGAGCGCACAGAGCGAGCGCGCGAGCGCGACGTCACGATCACCGAAGCTGTCGCGCTGGGCGCCGTGGCGGATGCGCACGAATTGGTCGAGGAACGCGCGCCAGCGTGACACCGGCGCGGCCGCAGGCGTGCTGCTGGCCACGCGCGGCTGCGGCATGCGCGCAAGCTCGCCGCGCAGGCGCTCGAGCGTCGCGAGCGCCGCGCGCGTCTCCACCGGCCGGCTCGCTTCCAGCGCCTGCAGCTCGGCGCCGATGCTCTGGCGCACCGAGGCGAACACCGGGTCCTCGGCCGCGGCGAGCGCGGAATCGGCGAGCCGGTAGGCGACGATCGCCGCCTGCGCATCGCGGAACAGCCCGAGCCGTTCCTTCGCCTGCTGCAGCAGGAACTCCGCCTCGTTCATCGCGAGCGCATCGCGCGCGCCGAGTCGCTGCTCGGCGAGGTTCGCGATCGCGTCCTCGAGGTGGCGCGAGCGTTCGGCCAGGCTCAGCAGTTCCTCGCGCAGGCTGCGATTCACGCTGTCGGCGTCGCCGACGCGCGCACGCAAGCCCTCGACATCGCGCTTGCGCTGCTCGGCGCCGCGCGCGAGTTCGTCGATGCGTGCGTCGATGCGGGTGCGCAGCGCGGACTCCGCCGCCGCCTGCCCACGTTCGAACGCATGCACGCGCCATACCGCGTAGGCGCAGGCGCCGATCGCGGCGAGCGCGAGGATCGCGACCAGCCAGGCGCTGCCGCTCCGCGCGCGCGCGGGCGGTTCGGCGGCGGTCAGGCTGAGGTCGGTCGCGGGCGAAACGGGTCCTGTGTCTTCGCTCATGCGCGCATGCTAGCGGAATGGCGTGTCGACGGCAGCAGCCGCCGGCGCGTGCGCGCGATTCCACGCCTTCGTCGCGGCCGCGAACAGGTCGTGCGCGCCGGCCGAGGCGGCGATCTCGATCGTTCCGAACCCGGCCGCATGTGCGAGCCCGGCGAGGCGCTCGCTGCTCGCCACGAGCGGCCCGATGCGCAGGCGGCCGAAGACGTCGGCGGGCAGGCGTCCGGCGAAGTTTTCGAGTGCCTCGCCGCTCGAGAGCAGGGTCAGCAGCGGCGCGGGCGCTCTGCGCACTGCATCGAGCTGGCGCGTCGACCAGCGCGGCGGCACGCGTTCGTAGACGTGCAATGCGACCACCTCGGCGCCGCGTCGGCGCAACTGCGAGTCGATCAAGCCGCGCCCGCCCGGCGCACCGACCAGCGCGATGCGCAGGCCGCGCACCGAGGCGAGGCCCGGCAACGCGAGCAACCCTTCGCTGTCGGCGCGCCGCGGTGCGGTGGCCACGATGCCGTGGCGCGCCAGCGCACGGCGCGTGCCGTCGCCGACCGCGAACGCGACGACGCCGGCATCGGGCAGGAGGCGCGCGTTCGTGAACGCATGCCGCACCGCGGCCGGACTGGTGAAGATCCAGGCGTCGCACGGCGGATCGGGCATCGCGACCGCGCCGCGCGCGCGCAGCGCGGTGCCGGGCAGGCGCAGCGCGAGCGCACCCAGCGCGCGGGCGCGTCGCACGAACGCGGCCGCATCCGCGGCGGGTCGCGTCACCACGAGGCTCGCGCCCGCGAGCGCGGCGGCGACCGGAGGCGAAGGGTTCATCGCGGCAGCATGCAACGGCCGGTCCGCGCACGTCCATCCGGTGTCGAGGATGCAGTCATCGCGGGGGCTCCGGGGGCTGCATCGAAACGGACCCGCCGGCTACCATGCGGCGATGACTTCGACCCCGCACGTGTCCGCTCCCGATTCTCCCGCCGGCGCGCTCGAGCGCGAATTGCTCGCCGAGATCCCGCTCGCGCGCGCAATGGCGCTGCGCGTCGCCGGCCACGATCGCACCACGCTCACGCTGGCCGCGCCGCTCGCGCCCAACCGAAACGACAAGGGCTGTGCATTCGGCGGCAGCCTTGCAAGCGTGATGACGCTCGCGGGCTGGGGCCTTGCGCGCCTCGCGCTCGAGGCGGATGGGCTGCGCGCCGACATCTACGTGCAGGACAGCGCGATCCGCTACCTCGCGCCGGTCTGGCAGGACTTCCAAGTGATCGCGCAGCCGGTTGCCGAGGGCGACCTCGACGCGTTCCGCGCCACGTTCAGGGCGCGCGGCAAGGCGCGCCTGTCCGTGCGCTGCCGCGTGCCGCTGCCGGACGGCGGCGATGCCGCGACGCTGGTGGCACAGTTCGTCGCGCTCATGCCGGCAGGCGCGGCGTCGGCGCCCGCCTGACGCGCCGCGCGCATTGCTGCACAATCCCCGCGCCGCACCGACTGGAGACCGCCATGCGTCGCAGCACGACCGGATTCGCCCTTGCCGCGCTGCTCGCGCTCGGCGCCTGCGCGAACACCGAGATCCGTTCGCGGGAAACCCTGCTCTCCGAAACCCTGCGTTCGTATGCGGCAACGGTGCGCTGGGGCGACATGGAGCAGGCGCAGGCCTTCATCGAACCGGCACGGCTCGCGGCCAACCCACCGAGCGCGATCGACCTCGCGCGCTACCGGCAGGTGCAGGTCAGCGGCTACGAGGCGCAGGAGCCGGTGGTCGTGAACGAGCACGAGGTGCGCCAGGTCGTGCGCATCGACCTCGTCAACGTGAACACGCAGTCGGCACGCAGCGTCGTCGACCGCCAGACCTGGACCTGGGACGAGGCGTCCAAGCGCTGGTGGCTCGCCTCGGGCCTGCCCGACATCTCGCGCCAGGACTAGGCGTCGCACCGCGCAGGCAGCGGCGGAGCGGAAGTCGAGGCGACCGGCTGGCGTCGCCTTGCGCGCCGCGCAAGGCGACGCGCGAAGCCGCTTTGCCTGCCCGCCCGCGCTCGCCGATAATCCGCGGCCGGGCGCGCTGCGCCATCGATGCCGACTTCCATGTCCGAATTCCTGCAACGCCTGCCCGAGTTCCTCGGCAACCACCTGGTCCTGACGCTCGCGCTGTTCGGCGTCGTGATCGCGCTGATCGTGACCGAGGCGCAGCGCTTCACGCGTGGCTACGTCGCGCTCACGCCGGCCGGACTCACCCAGTTGATCAACCGCGACAATGCGCTGCTGCTGGACCTGTCGAGCGCGCAGGAGTTCGAGAAGGGCCACATCCCGGGCGCGCGCAGCATGCCGATGGCGCAGTTCGATCCCGAGTCGAAGGAGCTGGCCAGGGCGCGCGAACTTCCGGTCGCGCTCGTGTGTCGCAGCGGCCAGGCCTCCGGCCGCGCGGCGCAGCGCTTGCGCAAGGCGGGCTACGGCAAGGTCTACTGGCTCGAGGGCGGCCTCGGCGCATGGCAGCAGGCGCAGATGCCGCTGGTGTCCGGCCGCGCCTGAGTCGCGCCGGCAGGATGCGCCCGGGCGCCGGTCCGTGGGATAATCGCTCCCCTTTACCTCTCAACTTGCGAGCACCGACATGGCAGAGAACACCAATGGCGCGGCCAACGGCCAGCAGAACCCGGACGCCGGCCAGGCGCAGCTTTCGCTGCAGCGCGTGTACGCCAAGGACGTCTCGTTCGAGGCGCCGGGCGCGCCGCAGATCTTCCAGCAGCAGGGCCAGCCGAACATCGAGCTGAACCTGAGCCAGCGCGTCACCACGCTCGGCACGGACGTCTACGAAGTCGTGTTGAGCGTCACCGCGACCTGCAAGATCGAAGACAAGACCGCCTATCTCGCCGAGGTCCACCAGGCCGGCATCTTCGGCGTCTCCGGCTTCGAGCCGGCGAACCGCGACGCGGTGCTCTCGACCTATTGCCCGAACGTGCTGTTCCCGTATGCGCGCCAGGTCGTGTCCGAGCTCGTGCAGAACGGCGGCTTCCCGCCGTTCCTGCTGCAGCCGATCAATTTCGAGGCGCTCTACGCCGAGCAGCTGCGCCGCCGCGCCGAGGCCGGCACGGCGCAGGGCGCGAACGCCTGACGCACCTGCCCGCGCGATGAGCGATTCGCAGCCGGTCGCGGTACTCGGCGCCGGCTCCTGGGGCACCGCGCTGGCGGTTCAGCTCGCGCGCAACGGCGTGCCGACCACGCTCTGGGGTCGCACGCCGCAGGCCGTCGTCGAGATGGCGAGCGCGCGCCGCAATGCGCGCTACCTGCCCGACGTCGAACTGCCCGACGCGTTGCAGTTGTCCGCGATGATCGAGCCGAGCGTGCGCGATGCCGGCAGCCTGCTCGTGGTGGTACCGAGCCACGCATTCGGCGCGCTGCTCGACGCAATCTCGCCATGGGTCGGCGCGCGCACCGGCATCGCGTGGGCGACCAAGGGCTTCGATCCCGCTTCGGGACGCTTCCTGCACCAGCTCGTGGCGGAGCGGCTGCCCGGGCGACCCGCCGCGGTCGTGACCGGTCCCTCGTTCGCGCGCGAAGTCGCGCTCGGCCTGCCGACCGCGCTGACCGTGCACTCGGACGACGATGCGTTCGCGCTCGGGATCGCGCAGAAGCTGCACTCACCGACGTTCCGCGCGTACACCGGCAATGACGTCGTCGGCGCCGAACTCGGCGGCGCGATGAAGAACGTGCTCGCGGTCGCGACCGGCGTCGCCGACGGCATGCAGATGGGACTCAACGCGCGCGCGGGGCTGATCACGCGCGGCCTCGCCGAAATGCTGCGCCTCGGCGCCGCGATCGGCGCGCGCCCGGAGACGCTGATGGGACTGGCCGGCCTCGGCGACCTCGTGCTGACCTGCACCGGCGATCTTTCGCGCAACCGCCGCCTCGGGCTCGCGCTCGGCCGCGGCACGCCGCTGCGCGAGGCGCTCGCACAGATCGGCCAGGTCGTCGAGAGCATCGAAACCGTCGACACCGTGATGCGCCACGCGCATGCGCACGGCGTGGAACTGCCGATCAGCGCGCTGGTGCAACGCGTGCTGCACGGCGAACTCACCCCGGTCGAAGGCATGCGCGCGCTGCTCGCGCGCGAACAGAAGCCCGAGTTTCCCGGCTAGCCGTCGCCCGTCGCGCTGTGGGGGGCAAGATGCCGGCACCGAGCGGCATCCCGCGCACGGGTGGTGGAACTCGCGCCTGCGGCGCTGCGTTCCACCCTACGAAGCCGCGCCGGCAAAGCCGAGCTGGCGCCAATGCGTAGGGTGGGTCGCAGCCGCGCAGCGGCGAGCCCCACCGGCGCGCATGCGCACCGCCCACGCGCCCTGCATAGTGCGGGTGGAACTCGCGCCTGCGGCGCTGCGTTCCACCCTACGAAGCCGCGCCGGGGAATCCGAGCTGGCGCCAGGCCTCGTAGGTGACGACGGCGACCGCGTTGGAGAGGTTGAGACTGCGGTTGTGCGCGCGCATCGGCAGGCGCACGCGATGCGCAGGTTCGATCGCATCGAACACCGCCTGCGGCAGCCCGCGGGTTTCGGGGCCGAACAGGAAAGCATCCCCGTCGGCGTAGGCCACCTCGTCGTAGCGCACGCCACCGCGCGTGGACAGCGCGAACAGCCGCCCGGGCGAGACTGCTGCACGGAATGCGTCGAGGTCCGCATGCACCGAGAGCTCCGCGTACTCGTGGTAATCGAGCCCCGCGCGGCGCAGCTTCGCATGGTCGAGGTCGAAGCCGAGCGGGCGCACGAGGTGCAGCGCGGCGCCGGCGTTCGCGCACAGGCGGATCACGTTGCCGGTGTTCGGCGGAATCTCGGGCTGGAACAGCACGACGTGCAGCATGCGCCGATTATCGACCGTGCACGGCGTTCCCGCGAGCCGATGCCCGGCGCCGCGCATGCGACGCCGGACCACCCTCGCCTAACGCGCGCTCGCGCAGTTGGGCGGGACGCATTCGGGCAGCGGCCCGACCGTCGGAAGCGCCTGCGGCGCGGCGTCGACGCCCGCGTACTCCGCGATGCGTGCATGCACGTACACGGTCGGCAGCAGCGTCACCGACAGGCTTTCGTGCTGCGCGACGGCGACGCGTTCCGCGCCGCCGGCATCGGCGATGACATGCACGGTCGGCAGCAGCGTCGCCTCGAGCGCAGGACGCTGCTGCACCGACATCGTGACAGGGGTCTCGAGCGCGATCGCGGTCAGCGTCGCGACCGGCAGCATCAACACGAAAGCGGAGCGGATCAGGGGGTTGCGGCGTTTCATGGTGTTCTCCTCGCGAGCGTCCTGGTGGCGGGGACCCGGCTTCAGGCGACGGGGCCCCGATCCGGGTCGAGCGGCGGGTTCGCCGCACCGTTCCCGGTGTCCTGTGGCAGTGAGATGCGCGGTGGTTCGATCGGGTTGCATGACGAACGTCATGCTCCGCTCGACCGCGTGTTACAGCACGTACGACTCCGGATCCGGATCGAGCAGGCCGGCCGCGGTCAGCACGCTCTCGTGCTGCGCATCGAGCCAGGTCGGATGCTTCTGGGCCGCATCCATCAGCAGCACGCGCTGCACTTTCGACGCGCCCGTGTAGCTGCAGGCGGGTTCGGGCTCGAGCCAGGCGAGTGCGGCCGCGACCAGCGCGATCGCGAACGCGACATGTGCCAGTTGTATACGAAGTTCCATCGCCGCCTCCGGATCAGTGACTCGAGCAGGTCTCTGCAAGCAGCGGGCCAAGCAGGTGGTCGCCTCGCATGTGCTTGGATGGCGCGACCGCAACGCAAGTTTCCATGACCAATGGCAGGGTCCGCCACGCACGCAACGCGCGACCGCGGACACGCGCGGACACCCGCACGGTGTCCGCTGCCTCCACGCAGGCGCGTCGGCTCCTCTTCGACCGCGCGTTTCCGGGCGCGCGTGCGCGGCCATGACGATCGTCCGTTGCATGGGCCGGCGCCGGCCACTAGCCTGCAAGGTCCTTCGCCTGCGCCCACGAGGCCTTCCATGCGCACGTTGCTTGCCCCCGCCGCGGCCGTCCTGCTCGCGCTCTGCGCGATGCCGCGCACGCATGCGGCTTCCGCCGACACGATCGACATCCCCTACGCGCGCGAAGTGCTCCCCAACGGCCTCACCCTCGTCGTCAGCGAGGACCACAAGGCACCGGTGGTCGCGGTCAGCGTGTGGTACCGCGTCGGCTCGGCCGACGAGCCCGCCGGCAAGACCGGCTTCGCGCACCTGTTCGAGCACCTGATGTACCAGGGCTCGGAAAACCATCGCGACGAGTTCTTCCGGCCGTTCGAACTGGCCGGCGCGACCGACCAGAACGGCACCACCTGGTTCGACCGCACCAACTACTACCAGACCGTGCCCACCACCGCGCTCGACATGGCGCTGTGGATGGAGTCGGACCGCATGGGCCACCTGCTCGGCGCGATCGGCCAGAAGGAGCTCGACGAGCAGCGCGGCGTCGTGCAGAACGAGAAGCGCCAGGGCGAGAACCAGCCCTACGGCCGCGTCGACGAACGCCTGCTCGCGCATGCGTTCCCGGCCAACCATCCCTACCACCACGACACGATCGGCTCGATGGCCGACCTCGACGCCGCCTCGCTCGCCGACGTCAAGCAGTGGTTCGGCGACTGGTACGGCGCCGCCAACGTGACGCTGGTGCTGGTCGGCGACATCACGCCCGAGCAGGCGAGGGCGAAGGCGCTCCAGTACTTCGGCGACATCCCGGCCGGCCCGCCGGTCGCGCACCAGCAGCCCTGGACCGCCGAGCGCACGCGCTCGACGCGCGACGCGATGCTGGATCAGGTCGCGCAGGCGCGCATCTACCGCGAATGGAACGTGCCCTGGCTCGGCGACGCGGACTCCGCGCAATTGCAGCTCGCGGCCGCGGTACTTGGAGGCGGCAAGACCTCGCGCCTGTACGAGCGCCTGGTCTACCGCGACAAGCTCGTCGATTCGGTCTCGGTCGAACTGCAGCCGTTCGCGCTGGTCTCGATGTTCCAGCTCACCGCCGACGTCAAGGCCGGCGTCGATCCGGCGAAGGTGGAAGCGGCGATCGCGGACGAATGGAAGCGCTTCCTCGAAGGCGGTCCGACCGTCGACGAACTCGAGCGCGTCACGATGGACATGCGCGCGGGCTTCATCCGCGGCCTCGAGCGCGTCAACGGCAAGGCCTCGATCCTCGCCGAAGGCCAGGTCTATCGCGGCGATCCCGGCGCCTGGAAGCAGGACCTCGCGCGGCTCGAGGCCGCGACGCCGGCGAGCGTGCTCGCGGCGTCGAAGCGCTGGATCGCGCGCGGCGACCATACGCTCGTGGTCACGCCGGCGCCGAAGGGCACCGACATGGCCACGCTCGACGCGCAGAAGCTCGTCGGGCGCACCGCACTCGAAGGCCGTCCGGCGCCCCGCCGCACGCCGCAGCGCGAGTACCGCACGTCGAAGTCCGAGGTCGACCGCAGCAAAGGCGTGCCGGTCGTGGACACGTTCCCCGAACTCACGTTCCCGGCGCTGCAGCGCGGCCGCCTCGCCAACGGCATCCAGATCGTGCTGGCCGAGCGCCATGCGATCCCGGTGGTGCAGCTGCAGCTGCAGTTCGACGCGGGCTATGCCTCGGACCAGGGGCGCGAACTCGGCACGTCCGCATTCACGATGGCGATGCTCGACGAAGGCACGAAGGAACTCGACTCGCTCGAGATCGCGCGCCGCGCCGAGCGCCTCGGCGCGGTGATCTCGGCGAGCTCCGGCCTCGACAGCTCGAGCGTCTCGCTCGGTGCGCTGAAATCCGAACTCGATGCGTCGCTCGCGCTGTACGCCGACGTCGTGCGCAACCCTGCGTTCCGCGCGGCCGACATCGAACGCATCCGCGGCCAGTGGCTGGCCGGCATCGCGCAGGAGAAGACGCGCCCGTCGGG
This sequence comes from Dokdonella sp., assembly GCA_036758645.1. Taxonomy (GTDB): domain Bacteria; phylum Pseudomonadota; class Gammaproteobacteria; order Xanthomonadales; family Rhodanobacteraceae; genus Dokdonella_A. Next base: position 9,654 of record DAIOWG010000075.1, read on the forward strand.
GCTCGCGCTGCGCACGCTCCCGCCGCTGCTGTACGGCGACGGGCACGCCTACGCGATTCCGTTCACGGGCTCGGGCACGGAAGCCTCGATCGCCGCGCTCGACGCCGACGCGCTGCGCAGCTATGCGCGCGACTACCTGCGGCCCGACAACGTGACGATCCTCGTCGCGGGCGACACCACGCTGGCCGAGATCACGCCCAGGCTGGAATCCGTGTTCGGCGACTGGAAGGCGCCGGCGCAAGCACTGCCGAAGAAGAACATCGCGACCGTCGCCGTACCCGCGAAGCCGCGCGTGTATCTCGTCGACAAGCCGGCCGCGCAGCAGTCGCTGATCCTGGCCGGCGTGGTCGCGCCTTCGACGCGCGCGCCGAACAACCTCGAGATCCAGACCATGAACGGCGCGTTCGGTGGCAGCTTCACCTCGCGCCTCAACATGAACCTGCGCGAAGACAAGCATTGGGCCTACGGTGCTTTCAGCTTCCTGCAGAACGCGGTCGGCCAGCGGCCCTTCATGCTGTACGCGCCGGTGCAGACCGACAAGACCGCCGAATCGGTCGCCGAAATCCTGCGCGAGTCGCGCGAGGTGATCGGCAAGCGGCCGCTCGAGGCGGCCGAGATCGCGAAGATCCGCGCGGGCGACGTGCGCAGCATGCCCGGCGAGTACCAGACCACCGGCGCGGTGCTGTCGGCGATCGCGGGCATCGTGCTCTACGACCGCCCCGACGATTACGTGCAGACGCTCAAGGGCCGCATCGAAGCGCAGACCGACGCCGCGGTGCAGGCCGCCGCGCGCGAGGTCGTGCGTCCCGATGCGCTGACCTGGGTCGTCGTCGGCGACCGCTCCAAGATCGAGAAGCCCGTGCGCGAGCTCCGCATCGGCGAGCTCACGATCATCGACGCTGACGGGAAACCGGTGAAGTAAGGGCCGAGGGCAGAGGCCTGGGCAGCAGCAGGGTGGGTCGCAACCGCGCCAGCGGCGAGACCCACCCTTCGGACGATCCGTGGACGCGGATTCCCCAACGACGCTGATCGGGAGGCAAGGCGTACCACACCGAGCACACCGGGCACGCGGAAAAGCCGGGAGCCCATGAGAGATGCTTCCTCTCGGCGTCCTCGGGGTCCTCGGTGTCTTCGGTGTGCTCCGTGTTGAAAGCTGCTCGGTTCGTGCCGGCCGCAGTTGGAGTTCGCGCCCACGGCCACTCGTCCTGCGCCGACAAGACGCCGATCCACCCTTGTGTTCAGCCGCGCCGAGCTAGC
>DAIOWG010000076.1:0-10737 GCA_036758645.1 Dokdonella sp.
GGGTGCGTCGTGGGAGGGGCTTCAGCCCCGAGCCCTTCGCTCGAAACACCGGCACTGAAGTCCCTCCGACGAGAGACCGGCTGCAGGGGCTCGCCCCGTGCAGGTGAGCGCCGAAACGGCATGCTCGCCAGCCGGACCGTTCGCCGTTACGCTGGCGGGAATCGACGCACCGGACCCTGCATGCACCACCTTGCCTTCGGGCTGCGCATCGCGCTCGCCTTCACGCTGATCGGGGCCAGCACGCTGTTGCACGTGACCCCGTTGCTCGCGATCGCCGTGCTCAAGGCCCTGCTGCCGGTCGCCGCGGTGCGGCGTGCGTCGAACGCGGCGCTCGGTGCGATCGCCGAAAGCTGGGTCGGCTTCAACAGCCGCATGATCGACCTGGTCACCAACACGCGTTTCACGACCACGATCGACGCGGCGCTCGCGCGCGATGGCCACTACCTCGTGCTCGCCAACCACCAGAGCTGGGTCGACATCCCTGTCATGCAGTACGTGCTCAACCGGCGCATTCCGTTGCTGCGCTTCTTCCTCAAGCGCGAACTGTTCTGGGTGCCACTGCTCGGACTCGCGTGGTGGGCGCTCGACTTTCCGTTCATGCGCCGCTACTCGCGTGACCAGCTCGCGCGCAATCCGCACCTGCTCGGCAAGGACATCGAGGCCACGCGCCGGGCGTGCGAAAAATTCCGCGAGATCCCGGTCTCGATCACGAACTTCGTGGAGGGCACGCGGTTCACGCCGGCCAAGCGCGCAGCCACGCGCTCGCCGTTTCGCCACCTGCTGCGGCCGAAGGCGGGCGGCGCCGCGTTCGTGATCGACGCCATGCGCGACGGCCTGCACGCGGTCCTCGACGTCACGATCGTCTATCCGGACGGGCGTCCCGGCATGCTCGATCTGTTCGGCAATCGCCTGCGCGAAGTGCGCATCGACGTGCGCGAACGCCCGATCCCGCGCGAATTCTTCGGCGGCGACTACCAGGGCAACGCGGCATTCCGGCAACGCTTCAAGGCCTGGATGAACGGGATCTGGGAAGAGAAGGATGCGCGCATCGACGCGCTACTCGCGGACGCCCACCCCAGCGAACGCACACCGCAGCGCCATGGACGGGACGAGGCCTTGTAGGAGCGCACCGTGTGCGCGACCGCGGGGATGCGAACTCCGCGTCCAGCCGGTTTCCTGCGCGGATCGCCCACAGGGTGGGCTCCTACGGGAGATCCTCGCGGGCGCGGCGCGGCGCGGCGCGTCGCCGGCCGTGGCGCGTCCCCGCGCAAGCCCTCTCATCCCGCATCGGCGAGCGCATGACCGCAGGCATGCCCCGACGCCCACGCCCACTGGAAGTTGTAACCGCCGAGCCAGCCGGTGACGTCGACGACCTCGCCGATGAAGTAGAGGCCGGCGACGCGCCGGGACTGCATCGTCGACGAGGACAGCTCGTCGGTATCGACCCCGCCGAGCGTGACTTCGGCCGTGCGGTAGCCCTCGGTGCCATTCGCGACCAGCGGCCAGTCCGACAGCGTGTCGGCGATCGTGCGCAATTCGGAGTCCCGGTACTGGCGCAGCGGCTTGCTGCCGAGCCAGTGTTCGCACAGGCGTTGCGAGAAGCGCCTGGGCATCCGTTCCGCGAGTGCACTGCGCAGTTCCGCGGCGGGGCGTTCTGCTCGTTGCGCGAGCAGCCAGGCATGCGCGTCCTCGCCCGGAAGCAGGTCGAGGCGCAGGTCGTCGCCGGGCTGCCAGTACGAGGATACCTGCAGGATCGCGGGGCCGCTGACACCGCGATGCGTCAGCAGCATGAAGTTGCGGAACGTGGCGCCATTGCAGCGCGCCTCGACCGGCAGCGCGACGCCCGCGAGTTCGGCGAGGCGTTCCTGGTGCTTGCCCGACAGCGTCAAGGGGACCAGGCCCGCGCGCGTCGGCAGCACGCGGTGGCCGAACTGCCGTGCGAGCTCGTAGCCGAATCCGCTCGCGCCCATGCTCGGAATCGAAAGGCCGCCGCTCGCGACGACGAGCGCGGGTGCACTGAATACCCCGGCGCGCGTGTCGAGGTCGAAGCCGGCATCGCGATGCCGCACGCGCTCGATCGTGCAACCAGTCTCGATGCGCACGCCTGCATCCGCGCACTCCGCGAGCAGCATGTGCACGATCAGCTTCGAGGATTCGTCGCAGAAGAGCTGGCCGAGTTCCTTCTCGTGGTACGCGATGCGGTGCCGCTCGACCTGCGCGATGAAATCGGCCGGTGTGTAGCGCGCGAGCGCGGACTTGCAGAAATGCGGGTTCGCCGACAGGTAATTGGCCGGTCCCGCGCCGGTGTTGGTGAAGTTGCAGCGCCCGCCACCCGACATCAGGATCTTCTTGCCGACGCGATTCGCGTGCTCGACCACGAGCACGCGCAACCCGCGCCGGCCCGCCGTCAGCGCGCACATCAGGCCGGCCGCGCCGCCACCCACGACGACGGCATCGAACTGGCCCTCACTGCGGCGCGCCGCCGCCTCAGCGCCCATCGAAGGCGCCGCCGGGCACGCTGCGCGCGGGAAGGGGCTGCATGACGCGATTGTCGGCGATGCGTGCGCGGCGCTTCAACGTGCCGCCAGGCGCGAGCGGAGCACGCCCGCGTACGGCGCAGCGACGCGCGCGAGGCGAGGCTCGATCGACGCGCGCAGCGCGCGCGCTTCGCGGTCCTTGCGTTGCAGCTCGAGCGCGCGCACGAGCGCGACTTCGACTTCGAGCACGCGCGGGTCATCTTCCGGGTGGGGCGGGTGGCGCACGCGCAACGCTTCGCGCAGCAGTTGCTCGGCCTCGACGCCGCGCCGCGTCGCGAGCTGCGTGCGCGCCAGTGCGTACATCGGGGCGCCGACGCGGAAACCGCCCTGCGGGAACGTCTTGCGCGCACCATCGAGTGCGCTCCGCGCCGCGATTTCGGCCGCCGATGCGTCGCCCGCGTCGAGTTCCACCTCGGCTTGCACGGCGAGCAGGTAGATGCGGATCGGGCTTGCGCTCGCAGCGGTCTCCGGCAGCGCGGCGATCGCGGTGCGGATCTGCGCGAGCGCCTCGTCGTGGCGACCGGCAAGGCGCAGGGTGTCGGCGAGCTGGCCACGGCTGCGGTTGAGCCATTCCGAGTCGGGCGGTTCGTGCGCGCGCTGGATCGCGATGAGTTCGCGGAACGCCGCCTCGGCCTCGATCCAGCGGCCCTGGTAGTGCAGCGCGGTGCCGAGCGTCTTGAGGGCGTCCGCTCCGTCCCAGGTGACGCGCGGCCCGTGCAGTCGGCGCCAGATCGCGAGCGACTCGCGCGAGGCCTGCTCGGCTTCGACGAAGCGGCCGAGGCCGGTGTAGTCGGACGAGAGGAAGTTCCAGGCGACCGCGGTCTGCTCGGGACGCGTGTCATGCAGCGCCTCGGAGAGCTCGCGCAGTTGCAGGCGACCTGCGAGCGCTTCCTCGTAACGCCCCTGCATCTCGAGCGTCCACAGGAGGTTCGAACGCGCGACGATGGTCTCGCGATGGCTCGCGCCGAAGATGGACTCGGCGATCGCGGCTGCCTCGCGCAGGTTGCGTTCGGCATCGGCGAACTGGCCGCGGTGGCCCTGGGCCGACGCAAGCGACTCCAGCGCATTGACGACGCTGCTGTGCAGGCGACCGTGCAGCGAACGCGCGACGTCGACTGCCTCGCGCGACGCCGCGATCGCTTCGTCGTGGCGCGACAGTTCCTTCAGCGCAAGCCCGAGCAGGTAGAGGTTGTCGGCCATCGCCTCGCTGCGCGCGCCTTGACGCGCCGCGTCCTCGCGGATCGCCTCGCGCAACAGCGCTTCGGCCGCGATGGCCTCGCCGGTACCGATGCGCGCACCGGCGAGCACGCGACGCGCGTCGGACGCGATCGTGGCGCCGTCCGCGCCGGCCTGGCGCGCGAGCTCGAGCGCGCGTTGCGCGTGTTCGAGCGCGTCGCCGAATGCGTTGCGTTCCTGTTCGGTGCGTGCGAGTCGCTGCAGGTTGCGCGCGAGCACGAGGTCGGGCACGCGCGCATGTTCGCCGAGCTCGATCGCGCGCTGCAGCAACGGGCCTGCGCTCGCGTAGTCTCCGATGTCCCAGTAGAGCTCGCCGATGAGGCCGGTCAGCTCGGCCAGCATCGATGGATCGGCATGCGGGCTCTGCCGGAGCTGGCGCTCGCCGATCGCGACGAGCTGCTGCGCGCTGATCGGCTGGTTGCGATTGCGGTCGGGCGTCGCCTGTTCGAACACGCCGACCAGGAAGCCGCGCACCTCGTTCGCGCGACGCGCCTCCTGCTGCGCGATGGCGGCCTGCTCGCGCGCGCGCTTCGCCTGCTGCAGGCTCACGATCGTCGCGGCGATGCAGGCGAAGAACGCGACTGCGCCTGTCGCGAGCAGCAGGCGGTTGCGGCGCACGAACTTGCGCGTGCGATACCAGGCGCTGTCGCGACGCGCGCTGACCGGACGGCCATCGAGCCAGTTGCGGATGTCGCCTGCCAACGCGTCGGCCGATCGATAGCGACGCTGCGGGTCGGGCTCGAGCGCCCGGAGCACCACGCGGTCGAGGTCTCCGCGCAGCGCGCGACGCAGGGTCGACGCGGCACCGCCGCCACGTGGCAGCGTATGGCTCGGCGGAGTCGGCGCTTGCGCGGGATCGGTCGTGTCGACGTGCGCGGCGTTGCGACGCGGCCGCTGGCCGGTCAAGAGTTCGTGCAGGATCACGCCGAGCGCGTAGACATCGGTCGCGGTCGTGACCGGATCGCCGCGGAACTGCTCGGGTGCGGCATAGTCGGGCGTCATCATGCCGGCCACCGTGCGCGTCGCGGCGGCGCCGTCGGTGCCGGCGAGCACCTTGGCGATGCCGAAGTCGAGCAGCTTGGGCGTGCCGTCGGCGCTGACGAAGAGGTTGGAAGGCTTGAGATCGCGGTGCACCACCAGCGCCTGGTGGGCGTACTGCACGCCGTCGCAGACGCGAAGGAACAGCCGCAGTCGCGCGCGCAGGTCGAGAGCGAGGCGGCGCGCGTAGTCGGTGATCGGTTCGCCGTCGACGTATTCCATCACGAGGTAGGGCGCGCCCGCTTCGTCGACGCCGCCGTCGAGCAGGCGCGCGATGTTGGGATGCTCGAGCTGGGCGAGGATGCGGCGCTCCTGGCGGAAGCGCCACATCAGGCCCGGCGTGGGCCAGGCGAGCTGCTTGATCGCGACGCGCTGCTCGAACTCGCCGTCGTCGCGTTCGGCCAGCCAGACCTCGCCCATGCCGCCGACGCCGAGCGCGCGCACGACGCGCCAGTTGCCGAAGCGTTCGGGCGTGGTCGGCGGCCGGGCCGCCTGCGCGGCTGCGCTGCGGACCATCCCGGGCGGCTGCTCCATGAATGCGACCGCGCGCGCGTCGGCGCGCAACAGGCGCTCCACTTCGGTGCGCAGTGGCGCGTCGCCCTTGCAGGTGTCGGCCAGCCACGCGTCGCGCTCCGCGGCCGGCAGGTCGAGAGCCTGTTCGAACAGCTCCGCGACGCGACGGCGATCCATCTGATCAGAGCTCCGGGTGCAGGGACGCGTACAGCTGCGCCTTGGCGCGGCGCCAGTCGCGGTTGAGCGTGCGGTCGCTGACCGATTGCAGTGCCGCGATCTCGTGGATCGACAGGCCTGCGAAAAAACGCAGCTCGACCAGGTGCGCTAGGCGCGGTTCGTCGCGCGCGAGCTGGTCGAGTGCGCGGTCGAGTCGCAGCAACTCGTCGGCGTCGAGTTCCGGGCCCGCGATGTCGCCGGCCTCCTCGATGCCGACCAGCTGCAGGCCCTCGCCGCCGCGCTTGGCGGCCACGCGCGCGCGCGCATGGTCGATCACGATCTGGCGCATCGCCTTGGCCGCGAGCGCGAAGAAATGCACGCGGTTGTGAAGGCTGCGATCGGGATCGCGTGCGAGCTTGAGCCAGGCTTCGTGCACGAGGCCGGTGGTGTCGAGGGTCGCGTCGCGCGATGCCGCGAGTTGCTTGCGCGCGAGCGGCTTGAGCTCCTCGTAGACGCGCACGAACAGCCCCTTGAGGGCGGCCGTGCCTGCTTCGCCTGCCACGTCGTCACCCATTGCGTCGCCTGCGGTGGTTGCGCCCGGTCCCAGTATAGGCCGCTGCGCAAGGGCAGGATGTCGCATTCCGGTGGCTGCGCCCGTATGGGGAAGTGGACCCGCGATCGCGGGCGACTGAATCGCGGCGCGAGCCGCCGGGAGGCGCAATGGACATCACGGGGCGTTATCACTGCAGGGGCGGGACATGGCAGGTCGGGGCAGCGCGGATCGCGGCGCTCGCGCTGCTGGCGGCGTGCGCGGCATCGGGCGGCGGCACCGCGCACGCAAGCGACGTGGTGTTGGCGCAAGGCGTGCGGGACCTGGTCGCGCAGGCCGAATCGGTCACGATCGCGGACCTCGTCTCGGCGCAGGCGCGGCGAAACAGCCGCGGCAACCTGATCGTCACGGACTACCGCTTCCGCACCGTGCAGTCGGTGCTCGGCCTCGCGCCGCAGGAGTTCGTGCTGACCCAGGGCGGCGGCACCCTCGCCGGCGAGACGCATGCGATCAGCGACGCACCGCCATTGCGCGTCGGCGAGCGCTACCTGATGTTCGTGCGCCCGGGACGCGGCGAAATGTTCCCGCCGTTCGTCGGCGGCGCGCAGGGCGTGTACCGGCTCTCGCCCGACGGCAGCGCGACGGCGCTCGGCGGGGCGCGCGAGCAGCAGCCCGGCGACGCGTTGCTCGCGCAGGTACAGGCGCTCCTGCAGCAGCGCGGAACCGCCGCGCCGCGCGCGCCCTCGCGCGTGACGATGCCGGCGGGCAGCTATCCGCAGAAGGCCTACCTGCCGGCCGCGCTGACGCCGCGGCCCGCGGCGGGTCGCGCGCCCGCAATCGATCCCGCAATCGCGCTCGATGCACCGGATTCGGGTGCCACGGGTGCCACGCAAGCGGGCCCCGCTGCCGAGGCGCCGCAGACCGATGGCCCCGGGCTCGACTATGTCTACCAGCATCGCATCACGCCGCCCGCGGTGATCAACGGGTTTCCGCACGACTGGACGCCCTGGCATCCGGAAGAGGAATACCAGATGTTCCGCTGGAACCAGTTCGGCGGCGATGTGCTGCGCGTGTATGCGACGCCGACCGGGAACTGGGCCTGGGAAAACGACCGCTTCGATCTCGCCGGCTGGCCCGACGACGCGACGATGATCGCGCAGTTCGGCGAAGGCTGGGGCCCCACCACGCTCGGGATCACCTGGTCGCGCTGGTTCGGCGACGGACCGATCGTCGAATCCGACGTCGCACTGAACCCGGCCTACTGCTGGACGACCGATGAAGTCGTCGCGCTCGACGACGGCAACGTGTGCTGGGGATTCCGCCAGACGATGCTGCACGAACTCGGGCATGTCTGGGGTCTCCAGCATCCGTGGGAGACGCAGGACGTGTGGTGGGATTCGGTGATGAACTATTCGCCCAAGCGGGACCGCTTCGCGCAGTTGTTCGCCGACGACGCGAACGGCGTGCGTGCCGCGTTTGCGGGTCCCGGCATCCATGATGCGCTGATCAGCCTCTACACGACCGCCGACAATGCGGCGTCGATGCACGCGACCTACACGGCGACGCAGGGCTTCCCGATTTCGGTGCGGCACGGCGACGACCTGTCGACGTGGATCACGAACGCGTTCAAGGTCGAGAACCTCGGCACCGACGAGATCCTGAACCCGGTGGTCGAGTTCTACCTGAGCCAGCAGCGCCTGAACTGGTCGGCCTATTCCTACCTCGGCAACGCGAGCTATCCGACCGTGCCGACCTTCTTCACCTACGCCTATTCGCTGCCATGGCTACCGGTTCCATCGTGGACGCCGACCGGCGACTACTACTTCGCGGCCTACCTGCCTGGCACCGACGCGATCGATTACAACAACAGCGCATGGGCGGACGCCGGTGTCACCGTGCACGTCGACAACGTGCCCACGATGCTCGTGCCCGGACTCGACTGGCAGACCAGCGAGACCGGCCTGCTCGGCCCCGCCGGCAAGTGGCGATTCGATTTCCAGGGCGCCGCGGGTACGACCTACTGGTTCAGCCTCTGCCCCGGCAGCGGTGGATCGGCCACGTTCGATACGACGATCTCGATCGCCTACGCGTCGACCGAACTGGCCTATGACGACGACACCTGCGACCTGCAGTCGGAGCTCGCGTTCACCGCGCCGTACGACGCGACGTTCTCCGTCACGATCGGAAGCTACGACAACCTCTACCAGGGAAGTTTCGCGATGGGTTACAGGCGCGAGATCAACGACGTGATCTTCGCGGACGGGTTCGGTCCGTAGGCACGGCGGCGCAGCGTCCGGACGTTCCGGAGTGAAGCCATCGCGCACAGGGTGCGCTCCTGCGATTCTTGCGGTGCAGGAGTCCACCCTGTGGGCGATCCGCGCAGGAACCCGGTTGCTCGCGGGTATCGCAATGGGCGCGGTCGCGCACAGGGCGCGCGCCTACGGGGCGGACGAGCCTCTTTGGTGCACCACGCGACCGCCTGCGAATACGCGCCGCGCCAGGCTGCCTCCGATCCAGTAGCAGAGCTCGGCCGGTTCGCGCGCGTCCCACACCACGAAATCTGCGCGCCGACCGGCCGCGAGCGAGCCGCGATCCTCCAGCCCGAGCGCGCGCGCGGCGTTCACGCTCGCGCCGCGCAGGGCCTCCTCCGGCGTCAGTCGGAACAACGTGCATGCCATGCCCATCGCCAGGCGCAGCGAGAGCAGGGGCGAGGTACCGGGGTTGAGGTCGGTCGCGACCGCCATCGGCACACCTGCCGCGCGCAAGGCGTCGATCGGTGGCAAGCGGGTCTCGCGCAGGGCGTAGAACGCACCCGGCAGCAGCACCGCGACGCTGCCGGCCTCGGCCATCGCGCGTGCGCCCTGGTCGCTGGTCCATTCGAGATGGTCGGCCGACAGCGCGTCGAAGCCCGCGGCGAGCGCCGCGCCGCCGAGGTCGGACAGCTGGTCCGCATGCAACTTCACGCGCAAGCCGTGCTCGCTCGCGCGTTCGAACACGCGCCGGGTCTGCTCCGGCGTGAAGCCGATCGTTTCGCAGAACGCATCGACCGCGTCGGCGAGCCGTTCGCGCGCGGCTGCAGGGATGATCGCGTCGCAGACGAAGTCGATGTAGTCGTCGGCGCGACCTGCGTATTCAGGCGGCAACGCGTGCGCGGCGAGCAGGGTGGTGCACACGGTCACGCCGAGTTCGGTGCCGATGCGACGTGCGACGTGCAGCATGCGCAACTCGCTGTCGAGGTCGAGCCCGTAACCCGACTTGATTTCCATCGTCGTCACGCCGTCGGCCAGCAACGCGCGCGCGCGCGGAAGCGACGCCTCGAACAGCGCGTCTTCGTCGGCGCCGCGCGTGGCGCGCACGCTCGAGACGATGCCGCCGCCCGCGCGCGCGATCTGCTCGTAGCTCGCGCCGCCGAGACGTTGCTCGAACTCGCCCGCGCGGTTGCCGCCGAACACGAGATGCGTATGGCAGTCGACCAGCCCGGGCGTGACGAGCGCGCCGCCGGCCGAGTCGACATGGGTGTCGGCGTCGCGGATTCCGGCGGGCATGTCGAGACGAGGGCCGGCGTAGGCGATCAGGCCGTCCTTCCATGCGAGTGCGCCGTCCTCGACCAGGCCATACGGCTGGCCCGTCGCGCACAGCGTGGCGAGCCGGCAGTCGAGCAGCAATCCATCGGCGGCAGTCGGCATCGTGATCCTCCGGTATTCGCGGGTCGGGCGATTATCGCAGACGCGTTCGCGACGGCTGGCAAAGATCGGCACGGAGGGCTAGGCTCGCGGGCTTCCACGCTCGGAGGCGTCATGGGATTGCGCGCGTATTTCGCCGGACATGCGTGGCTGCCGCAGGGCTTCGAACGCGACGTGCGCATCGAGGTCGACCACGGCCGGCTCCTGCCGGGCACGCTGCATGCGGTCGATGCGGGCGCGTCGAGCGACGGCGCCGAAGCGCTCGGGCGCTTCGTGTTGCCGGGCATGCCGAACCTCCACTCGCACGCCTTCCAGCGCGCGATGTCGGGGCTCGCCGAGCGGCGCGCGAGCGATGGCGACAGTTTCTGGACCTGGCGCGAAGTGATGTATGCGTTCGCAGGCCGCATCGGCCCGGACGAATTGCGCGCGATCGCGGCGCAGCTCTACGTCGAGATGCTCGAAGCCGGCTACACCCAGGTCTGCGAGTTCCACTATCTGCACCACCAGCCGGATGGGCGCGCCTACGCCGATCCTGCGGCGATGTCGCTCGCGCTGGTGGAAGCCGCGCAGGAAGCAGGCATCGGCCTGACCCTGCTGCCGGTGTTGTACATGACCGGTGGATTCGACGGACGCGCTTTGTCGCAACGGCAACGGCGCTTCCAGCATGGCGTCGACGGCTACCTGCGACTGGTCGAGCGCCTTCGCATGCTCGAATCGCCGCTGATGCGCGTCGGCATCGCGCTGCATTCGCTGCGCGCGGTGCCTCCCGCCGCGATGCGCGAAGTCCTCGAGGGCGCGGAGCGCCTGCCGCAGTCGCGCCACGGACATCCGGCCGACGCGATGCCGATCCACATCCATATCGCCGAGCAGGTGGCCGAGGTCGAGGAATGCGTCGCGGTGCATGGCGCGCGCCCGGTCGCCTGGCTGCTCGACCATGCCGACGTCGACGCGCGCTGGTGCCTCGTGCACGCCACGCACATCGATGCCCGGGAGCTGCGCCGGCTCGCCGCGAGTGGTGCGGTCG
>DAIOWG010000077.1:0-10660 GCA_036758645.1 Dokdonella sp.
GGCCGCTCGGCGCGCCCGGCCCGTCCTGCCACCTGCACGATCAGTTGCGCGAGCCGCTCGGCCGCGCGGAAGTCGACGCTGTGCAGTCCCTCGTCGACGCCGACCACCACCACCAGGGTCAGGTGCGGCAGGTCGTGGCCCTTGGCCAGCATCTGCGTGCCGACGAGGATGCGCGCGCCGGTATCGGGCAGCGAGTCGAACAGCGCGTCGCGCGCATGCCGGCCGCGCGTCGAATCGCGGTCGACGCGCAGTACCGGCACGCCGGGGAAGCGTTCGACCAGCGCATCCTCGAGGCGCTCGGTGCCTTCGCCGAGCGGATTGAGGGCGAGACCACCACAGTCCGGGCACGCGCGCGGTAGCGGCTGTTCGAGCCCGCAGTGATGGCAGCGCAGGCGCGCGAGGCGCCGATGCAGGGTCAGCGCACGCTCGCAGTCGGGACAGTGCGCACTCCAGCCGCAGTCATGGCACATCAGCACCGGCGAGTAGCCGCGCCGGTTCTTGAACACGAGCGCCTGTTCGCCGCGCGCGATGCACGCGCCTATCGCGTCGAGCACCGGGGCCGCGAGCCCGTGCCGGAGTCGTTGCCGGCGCAGGTCGATCACGCGCAGTGCAGGCGGCTGCGCCGCACCGGCGCGGCGGTCGAGCCGCAAGCCGTGGTAGCGACCCGCATCGACATTGGCGAGGCTCTCGAGCGAGGGCGTCGCCGAGCCGAGCACGACCGGCACCCCGAGGGCCTTCGCGCGCACGACCGCGAGGTCGCGCGCGTGGTATCGGAAACCATCCTGTTGCTTGTACGAAGTGTCGTGCTCTTCGTCGACGATGATCATGCCCGCGCGGGGCAGCGGCACGAACACCGCCGAGCGCGTGCCGAGCACGACCCCGGCTTCACCGCGAGCCGCGGCGAGCCAGGCGCGCGCGCGTTCCATCTCGCCGAGCCCTGAATGCAACGCGGCGACTTGCACGCCGAGGCCTTCGCGAAAGCGCCGCAGCGCCTGCGGCGTCAAGGCGATCTCGGGGACCAGCACCAGCGCCTGGCGCCCGCGCGCGAGGCTCGCGCGGATCAGCTCGAGATAGACCTCGGTCTTGCCGCTGCCGGTCACGCCTTCGAGCAGGAACGCGGTGAACCCGTCGGCGGCGATCACCGCGTCGGCGGCCTCGCGCTGCGCTGCATTGAGGACGATGCCGTCGGTCGCAGCCTGCGGCTGCGGCGCGTGTTCGATGCGCTTGACCCACGCCCGCGCGAGCAGGGTGCGCACGCCGGCCGCGCCCGCGAGTTCGCGTGCCTGCGGCAGCGCGAGCGGACCGCGCGCGAGTGCCTCCAGCAGCGCATCGATGCGGGTGCCGCGGCGGCGCTGCGGATCGGTCGCGGCGGCGGTTCCGGCCTCGGTGAGGCCGAGCATTTCGATGCCGGTGACCGGCAGCACACGCGCCGAGCGCAGCGCGACCGGCAGCGCGGCCTGTAGCACCTCGCCGAGCGGGTGCTGGTAGTAGCGCGCGGCCCACTGCAGCGTGGCCAGCAGTTCGGCGGTCGGCAGCGGCGCCGCGTCGAGCACGCGCACGACCGACTTGAGCCGGGCCGGGTCGAGCTCGCTGTCGGCCCTCGCACCGACCACGACGCCGACCACGTCGCGCCGTCCGAACGGTACCAGTACGCGGCAACCGGGCGCGACCGCGACGGGATGGCGGTAGTCGAACTCCGCATGCAGGGGCACCGGAAGCGCCACGCGCAGGACGGGATTCATGGGCATGCGACGCGGCATTTCGGCATCGCCGCGAGTGTAGCGGCCGCATCGGCCACGGGTGTCGCCTGTTGCAACCTGTTTCTCACGTAACCATCAGGTGTCGGCGGTAAACCATTCAAGATCGAAAGAATTTCGGCTTATCCACAACATCTGTGGATAACACTGTGGATGGCGCGCCCGCAGCCGCCACGCGAGCGCGCACGGGGTGCCTCGCGCTCGCGTTGGCGAATGTTTAATCAATCTGTAATACATGAGCGCGATCAATGGCTTGCGGAAGGCGCCCAAGGCACTCGACGGCCACTGCCGATGGCTCGGCGCGGGCTGCGCAGCGGCGCGAAGGTCTGTGCACAACCGCTTGACAGGCGGCGCGGTTTGACCTTGCCCTGGGGCGCGTGGAGCCCCCGCGCGGGCGCCCTGGTTCAGTCCAGCGTCAGGCTCGCGAGCAGGGCGCCGACCAGGCCGAAACTCAGGATCACGAGGTAGCAGGTCCCGACCACGCTCCAGGCGAGCAGGGCCATCGGCCAGCCGTGGCGGTAGACGCGCTTCTGCATCAGGAACAGGTAGACCGGCAGCCAGGTCCAGGCCGCGCCGCGCAGCACGCGCAGCAGCGGATCGGCCCATGCCGCCTGCGTACCGGTCACGCTGAGCAGCAGGGTGAGCACGGCGACGACCAGCAACGACATGAAGATGAACGCGTGGCTGTGCAGCGCGACGATCAGGTGCTCCATGTAGAGGCGCCGGTAGAACGCGTAGACGATCTTGAGCAGCACCGCGAACAGCGGCATCAGCACGAACAGCGTCTGCGGAAGCACCGAGAACAGGCTGCGGATCAGGTGGCGCGGGTCCTTGCGCGCTTCCTCGATGTTGTCCTGCATGCGCGCGGCCGCGGCATTGAGCTCGGCGTTCGCGAACTCCGGCAGCCACGCGATCTTGAAGGGATTGGCTTGCGGGTCCCAGGCGGTGTTCCCGAACAGGTGGATCTTCGGCCGGGCCGGATCGGGCGGCACCGGCGTGCCGTCCGCCTCCGCGCGGGCCTTCGCGGCGAGCCAGGCCGAGCGGCTGGCAGCCTCGGTGCGGACGTTGGCCATCGCGACGTCGATGCCCACCTGCGCCGCGGCCGGCAACCCCGGCTCGTTGCGCGCCTTCAGGAGTTCGTCGAGCGCGGCCTTCTCGCGATCTCGCACCTGCGCCTCGGTGGTGGCGCCCGCGATGCCGCTGTCGCTGTCGAGGTCGAGCTTGATCTGGTCGATGTTGAGGCTCGCCTGCACCGCGAAGAACGAGATGATGCAGAGGAAGAAGAACAGCCGGAACGGCGTGACGTAGCGCGTGCGCCGGCCCGCGAAGTATTCGCGGCTGAGATGACCCGGGCGGAAATACAGCGCGGGGATGCTGCGGAAGATGCGCGAGTCGACATTGAAGATCGTGTCGGCGACGTCCGACATCACGTTCGCGAGCGGCCGGATCATGCCCTTCTCGGGCTGTCCGCAGGCGTAGCAGTACGGGCCCATCGAAGGCGCGCCGCAGTTGAGGCACACCGCGCCGCCGGTCACGGCAGACACCGGTGCCTCGGGCGGAGCGGGCGGCGCAGGCAGTGCGGCGTCGTTCGTTTCGCTCATCGGTCCCGGTTCCTGCAAGTGACCGGCGGTACGGCCGTGGGCGCGCGGGCGCCCTGCTAAGATCGCGCGCCGTTCCGTCGAAGTCCCGCACATGGTACATCCCCCGCGGCCGCGGCTCGCACGCGAGCTGCTCGAGACGCTCGTGCTCGCACTGCCGCTCGTCGTGAGCCAGCTCTCGGCGGTCGGCATGAACGCGATCGACGCAGTGCTGGCCGGCCACCACGGCGCGGAAACGCTCGGCGCGGTCGCGATCGGCGCGAGCATCTGGTCGCTTGCACTCGTCGTCGCGATCGGCGTCACGATGGCGGTGCCGCCGTCGGTCGCGCAGCTCGATGGCGCCGGCCGTCGCGACGCGATCGGCCCGCTGTTCCGCCAGGCGCTCTGGCTCGCGGCTGGCCTCGGCCTGCTGCTCTGGCTCGCGTTGCGCGCGGCGGTGCCGCTCGTGCGCGTGATCGGCATCGATGCGGTGCTCGTCGACGATGTCGCCGGCTTCCTGCGCGCGGTGTCGTGGGGCGCGCCCGCGCTCGCGGCATTCTTCACGCTGCGCGGCATGAGTGCGGGCATCGGCGTCACGCGCCCGACGATGTACTTCAGCCTGATGGCGCTGGTCGCGCTCGGGCCGATCGCGTGGGTACTGCTCTACGGAGGCTTCGGCATCCCGGCGCTCGGCGCGGCCGGCATCGGCGCGGCGACCGCGATCGTGCTGTGGCTCGAGGCGATCGCGTTCGCGTTGTACGTGCTGTGGCATCCGGTGTATGCGGATCTCGCATTGAGCGCGCGGCTCGAGCCCCCGCAGTGGCCCGCGATCCGGGAACTGTTGCGGATCGGCGTGCCGATGGGCGTGACGGTGCTGATGGAGGCGGGCTTGTTCATCGCGACCACGCTCACGATCGGCACGCTCGGTGCCTCGATCGTCGCGAGCCACCAGGTCGCGCTGAACGTCGCCTCGCTGTTCTTCATGATTCCGCTCGGCATCGCGATGGCGACCACCGTGCGTGTCGGCAATGCGGCCGGGCGCGAAGACGCGGCCGCAGTGCGGCTCGCAGGCCACGCCGGCATCGCGCTCACGCTCGGCACCCAGGCAATCTCGGCGACCTTGATGCTCGCGCTGCCGGTGACGATCGCCTCGCTCTACTCGAGCGATGCTGCCGTGATCGCGCTCGCGGCCGAGCTGCTCGTGCTCGCCGCGCTGTTCCAGTTCCCGGACGGCATCCAGGCGGTCGCCAACGGTGCATTGCGCGGACTCAAGGACACGCGCGTGCCGATGGTCATCACCACGTTCGCGTACTGGGGCGTCGGCATGCCCGTCGGCTGGTGGCTCGCGTTCCCGCGCGGCATGGGCGCGCAGGGCATGTGGGTCGGCTTGATCGCGGGTCTGGGCGTCGCCGCGGTGCTGCTGTCGTTGCGCTTCCGGCGCCTCTCGCGACTGCCGCAGGCATGACCGCCGGCCGATCCCGACGGCGCAGGGAATCGGGTAGGCTCATCGTCCGCAGCGCGCGCGTCGCCGCTGCGACCAGGAGCAGAGCATGTCGAACGGCCAACCCGGGGTGATCCGGCGCTTCTTCCGCGCGATCTGGAACGCGCTCAACTTCACGCGCAGGCTGGTGTTCAACCTGGTGTTCCTGTTCCTGCTCGTGGTCTTCATCGGCGCTTTCTTCGGCACGCGCCCGGTACTGCTTCCGCGCACCGCGCTGGTACTCGATCCCGGCGGCGCGGTCGTCGAGCAGTACTCTACGGATCCCGCGCAGCGCGCGCTCGCACGTATTGCGGGCAGCGAGGAACCCGAGGTCCAGTTGCGAGACCTCATTCGCGTGATCGATGCGGCCGCGCGCGATGCACGCATCGAACGCATCGTGCTGGTGCCCGACGACCTCACCTCGATCGGGCTCGCGAGCACGCGCGAAGTCGGCGCCGCGCTCGATCGCTTCAAGGCCAGCGGCAAGGAGATCGTCGCGGTTTCCGGCGGCATGGCGCAGGGCCAGTACCTGCTCGCCATGCATGCGAACCGCATCCTGCTCGATCCGGACGGCGCGGTGCTGCTCGAGGGATTCGCGAACTATCGCAGCTACTTCAAGGACGCGCTCGACCGCCTCGGCGTGCAGGTGCACCTGATCAAGGTCGGCACGTTCAAGTCGGCGGCCGAGCCGTTCGTGATGAACGAAGCCTCGGAGGCCTCGAAGGAAGCCGATGCGTACTGGATGGGTGGCCTCTGGCAGGAGGTGCTCGCCGACATCGCGGCCCGGCGCAAGGTCGATGCGATCGCGATCGCCGACGACGTCGCGCGTTACGACGCGAAGGTCGAAGCCTACCAAGGCGATCTCGCGCGCCTCGCGCTGGACCAGAAGCTCGTCGACGAGCTCGCCACGCGCGCGCAAGCGCGCGCGCAGATCGCTGCGCTCGGCGAATCCGATGGCGGCGACAGCTTCCGCCAGGTCGGATGGCGCGAATACCTCGGCTCGCTCGGCCCGCGCAACCTGCCGCATGCGGGCGCCGAAGTCGCGGTCGTCGTGGCGCAGGGCGAGATCGTGCCCGGCGAACGCCCGCCCGGAATGATCGGCGGCGAGTCGACCGCCGACCTCGTGCGCGCCGCGCGCGAGAACGATGCGGTGCAAGCGATCGTGCTGCGCGTGGACTCGCCCGGTGGCGATGCGTACTCGTCCGAACTGATCCGCCGCGAACTCGCGCAGGCGCGCGAGCAGGGCAAGCCCGTCGTCGTCTCGATGGGCGACGTCGCCGCGAGCGGCGGCTACTGGATCGCGATGGCCAGCGACGAGATCTGGGCCGAACCGACCACGATCACGGGCTCGATCGGCATCTTCGGCCTGTTGATGACGGTGCCCGACACGCTCGCGAAGCTCGGGATCCACACCGACGGCGTCGGCACCACGCCGCTCGCGGGCAGCTTCGACATCCGTCGCCCGCTGTCGCCGCAGCTCGAATCGATCATCACCAGCGTGATCCGCCGCGGCTACGCCGAGTTCATCGGCAAGGTCGCCGATGCGCGCAACAAGACGCCGCAGCAGGTCGACGAGATCGCGCAGGGCCGCGTGTGGACCGGCGCGCAGGCGAAGGAGCGCGGCCTCGTCGACAAGCTCGGCGGGCTCGAGGACGCGATCGCCGCGGCCGCCTCGCGCGCGGGCATCGCCGAGGGCTACCACGTGCGCTACGTCGAACGCGAACTCGGTGCGTGGGAACGCTTCGCATTGAGCCTCAGCGACAGCGAAGCGATGCTGCGCCTCGCGCGCAGCGCAGGCTTCAGCCTGCCGCGCGGGATGTTCGCGAAGCACGAAGTGGAGCGTATTGCCGGCATCCTCGATTCACTGCGCGGCAAGCGCTACGGCGCTTTCGCGCATTGCTTCTGCGACCTGCGCTGAGGCGCGCGGATGTTGCTTCTCCTTCTCCCGCGTGCGGGAGAAGGTGCCGCGCAGGGGCGGATGAGGGCAGCTCTTGGTCTTCGCGCAGGGCGCACACCGCAAGATCATGATCACGAGCGGCCCCCTTCTGCCGCTGCGGCATCTTCCCCCGCGATCGGGGGAAGCAGGAGCACGGCGTGCACCGCAGCCTGCAGCTTTCCCGCTCGCACATGCCCGCTTTTCCTTCTCCCGCTGGCGGGGGAAGCGAAGCTCAACCGCGTGCGAGGTCCTGCAGCGTCGCCACGTTGGCGACGAACATCTCGCGTGATTCGGGCTTCAAGTTCGGCCGCTCGATCAGCCCCTGGTACACCATGATGCTGTCCGCGTACCGCCCCAGATGCGCGAGATAGGCTGCGTACTGCTGCGCGACGAAGTACCCGTCGGTGCGGCCCTCGAAGTCGAGTGCGGTCGCATAGCTCGCAAGCGCACCCTCATGGTCGCCCATCTTGTCGAGCACCGTCGCGATGTTCAGCTGCATCACCGCCTTGTCGAAATCCGGCAGGTCGCTCTCGACGAGTTTCTCGAGGATGTCGATCGCCCGCTGGTGCTCGCCGGCTTCGACGAGGTCGGAGGCGCGGTTGGCGAGCGACGAATAGAGATCGGGGTCCATGTGGTCCGGGTCACGAAGGCATTGTCGCTGCGCGAAGACGGGGAGGCGGCGAGCTTCAGTCGCTCGCGGCGCTCCAGAGCAACTGGAACTCGAGTTCCTGGCGACCGCCGGTGCGCTCGTGTTCGATGTTGAACACCGCGTCGGCCGGGATCCGCAGCCGCTCGCTGGCGACCTGGATCGTGAAAGCGCGTTCCGATTCGATTGCATCGGCGAGGCGGCGCAGCTTCGCGACGAACTGTGCTCGGCTGTAGCCCTTGGCAAGATCCCGGTCCTTCATGATGCTCCCCGTGGTCTGGAGGGTGAAATACGGTACTGATCGGCTTCAGCGCAGGCCAGCGTTGATCTTCGCGAGCACCGCCGCACCGGGTGACAGCTCGCGTTCGCCCAGCCCATTCAGCGGCGCGGCCACCGTGTCGAGGTGCTGGTGCAAGTCCTGCGCATCGCCGTCGACGTACAGCAATCCGGTCACGACCTCGCCGCTCGCATGGTGCGCGTGCACGTAGTTCATCGCGGCGACGCGATCGGTCGGGTCGTGGCTCGCGTCGAGCTTGTGCAGGCGCAGCGTGGTGCCGTCGTGCTGCTGCACTTCGATGGTCTCGCCCGGGTTGTAGGCGACGGCGATCGGCGCGCGTTCCTCGATCACGTCGAGGCGATTGACCGCGTCGTTGTGCTCGCGCACGTACTCGTAGCTCTTGGTGCTGCCGGCGTGGTTGTTGAACGCGACGCAGGGGCTGATCACGTCGATGAACGCGGCGCCGCGGTGCGCGATCGCGGCCTTGATCAGCGGCACGAGCTGCTGTTTGTCCCCGGAGAAGCCGCGCGCGACGAAGCTCGCGCCGAGCTGCATCGCGAGGCCGACGAGGTCGATCGGCGCGTCGGTGTTCGCGACACCCTTCTTCGACATCGAGCCCTGGTCGGCGGTGGCCGAGAACTGGCCCTTGGTGAGGCCGTAGACGCCGTTGTTCTCGACGATGTAGACCATGTTCACGCCGCGGCGGATCGCATGCACGAACTGGCCGATCCCGATCGAGGCGGAGTCGCCGTCGCCGGAGACGCCGAGGTAGATCAGGTCGCGGTTGGCGAGGTTCGCCCCGGTCAGCACCGAGGGCATGCGCCCGTGCACGGTATTGAAGCCGTGCGACTGGCCAAGGAAATAGTCCGGCGTCTTCGAGCTGCAGCCGATGCCGCTGAGCTTGGCGACGCGATGCGGCTCGATGGAAAGCTCCCAGCAGGCGTGGATGATCGCGGCCGAGATCGAATCGTGGCCGCAACCGGCGCACAGCGTCGAGATCTTGCCCTCGTAATCGCGCCGCGTGAAGCCGATCGCGTTGCAGGCGAGGGTCGGATGGTGGAGCTTCGGCTTCGCGATGTAGGTCATGGAGAGGGCTGAGGGCCGAGGGCTGAGGGCTGCACGGCACGGCATGCAGATTGCGGGTGCTCGCGCGTGCGACTGCGGTTCCGGATAGTTGGTTCGATCATGAATCCCCCACGTTTGCCACGTCGCCAGCCCTCAGCCCTCAGCCCTCAGCCCTTCCGCGACGACCGAGGCCGACTGCGCTCGCCCGACCCTCATCCCCTCGCCGATCGCGCCGACGATGAACCTCGCCGTGATCGGCGTGCCGTCGTAGTGCAGCACCGGCACCAGGCGCGCGGGATCGATGCCGAACTCGTTGACGAGCATCGAGCGCAGCTGCGCATCGCGATTCTGCTCGATCACGAACACGCGTTCGTGCGCCGTGATGAACTCGGCGACCGAGTCGGGGAACGGGAATGCGCGGATGCGCAACGTGTCGAGCAGCAGGCCTTCGCGCTCGAGCGCGACGATCGCCTCGTCCATCGCGGGCCCGGTCGAACCGAAATGGATCGCGCCGAAATGCGCCGGTTGCGCGGCCTTGCGCAGCACGGGCTGCGGCACCAGCGCCTTCGCGCTGTCGAACTTCGCGAGCAGCCGCTGCATGTTGTAAAGGTAGTCCGCGCCGCGCTCCGAGTAGCGTGCGTAGGGATCGCGCGAAGTGCCGCGCGTGAAGTAGGCACCGCGTGTCGGATGGGTGCCGGGATACGTGCGCCACGGAATGCCGTCGCCGTCGACATCCTTGTAGCGACCGAAGTCCTTGCCGGCTTCGAGTTCCTCCGCGCTCATGACCTTGCCGCGGTCGTAGGTGCGCGCGTCGTCCCACGCGAACGGCGCGCTGAGGCGCTGGTTCATGCCGATGTCGAGGTCGGTCATCACGAACACCGGCGTCTGCAGCCGGTCGGCGAGGTCGAGCGCCTGCGCCGCGAACTCGAAGCACTCGTTGGGATCCTCGGGGAACAGCAGCACGTGCTTGGTGTCGCCATGCGAGGCGTACGCGCTGGAGACGAGATCGGCCTGCTGCGTGCGCGTCGGCATGCCGGTCGAGGGACCGCCACGCTGCACGTCGATGATCGTGACCGGGATCTCGGCGAAGTAGGCGAGGCCGATGAACTCGGTCATCAGCGAAACGCCGGGGCCCGAAGTGGTGGTGAACGCACGCGCGCCGTTCCAGCCCGCGCCGACCACCATGCCGATCGAGGCGATCTCGTCCTCCGCCTGCACGATCGCGAAGCGGTTCGAACCGGTGTCCGGGTCCACGCGGTATTTCATGCAGTATTTCTGGAACGCCTCGGCCAGCGACGAGGAGGGCGTGATCGGATACCACGCGCACACGGTCGCGCCGCCGTAGACGCAGCCGAGCGCAGCCGCGGTGTTGCCGTCGACGAAGATGCGATCGCCGACCGCGTCGGCGCGCTGCACGCGCAGTCCCACCTGCAGCGGGCTCGCGATGCCGGTCAACGACGGCCGCTGCTCCATCGATGCGTCGGTGAAGCAATCGCGACCGAGGTGCAGCGCCTGGCGGTTTGCATCGACGAGCTTCTCCTTGCCCTTGTACTGTTCGGCGAGCAGGCGTTCGATCACCTCGACCTCGATGTCGAGCAGCATCGACAGCGCGCCGACGTACATGATGTTCTTGAACAGCTGGCGCTGGCGCGCGTCGCTCCAGGTGCGGTTGCAGATCGCGGTCAGCGGGATGCCGATCACCGCGATGTCGTCGCGGAACTTGGAGCGCGGCAGTGGCCGCGTCGAGTCGTAGACGAGGTAGCCGCCGGTTTCGATCTCGGCGAGGTCGGCGTCCCAGGTCTGCGGGTTCATCGCGACCATCAGGTCGACGCCGCCGCGCCGACCGAGCCAGCCGCCTTCGCTGACACGCACCTCGTACCAGGTCGGCAGGCCCTGGATGTTGGACGGGAAGATGTTGCGCG
>DAIOWG010000078.1:0-2911 GCA_036758645.1 Dokdonella sp.
CGAATGCATTCGGCGAGTACGACGAGACGCCGGAGCAGATGGCGGGCCTGCTCGGCGAGTTCGCGCGTTCGGGCCTGGTCAATCTCGTCGGTGGCTGTTGCGGCACCACGCCCGCGCACATCCGCGCGATCGCGGCGGCTGTCGACGGCGTCCCGCCGCGCGCGTTGCCGCTGGCCATTGCGGCGTGACTCCGGAAACGCACGCCGCGATGGCCACGTCGAATCGTCCCACCCGCCTTTCGGGACTCGAGCCGCTGGTGCTCACGCCGGACCTGCTGTTCGTCAACGTCGGCGAGCGCACCAACGTGACCGGCAGTGCGCAGTTCCGCAAGCTGATCAAGGAGGACCGCTACGCCGAAGCCGTGGCGGTCGCGCGCCAGCAGGTGGAGAGTGGCGCGCAGATCCTCGACGTCAACATGGACGAGGGCATGATCGATTCGGAAGCGGCGATGGTGCGCTTCCTGAACCTGATCGCATCCGAGCCCGACATCGCGCGCATCCCCGTGATGGTCGATTCGTCCAAGTGGAGCGTGATCGAGGCGGGCCTGCGCTGCCTGCAGGGCAAGGGCGTGGTCAACTCGATCTCGCTCAAGGAAGGCGAAGCGGCGTTCGTCGAACAGGCGCGCAAGGTGCTGCGCTACGGCGCAGCCGCGGTCGTCATGGCGTTCGACGAGCAGGGCCAGGCCGACACCTGCGCGCGCAAGGTCGAGATCTGCACGCGCGCGTACCGGATCCTCGTCGACGAGGTCGGGTTCCCGCCCGAGGACATCATCTTCGACCCGAACATCTTCGCGATCGCGACCGGCATCGAGGAGCACGACAACTACGCGGTCGACTTCATCGAAGCCACGCGCGTGATACGGCGCACCCTGCCCGGCTGCCACGTGTCGGGCGGCGTGTCGAACGTGTCGTTCTCGTTCCGCGGCAACGAGACCGTGCGCCAGGCAATCCACGCGGTGTTCCTCTACCACGCGATCGCCGCGGGCATGGACATGGGCATCGTCAATGCGGGCGCACTGCCGATCGTCGACGACATCGAGCCGGACCTGCGCGAGCGGGTCGAGGACGTGGTGCTGAACCGCCGCAGGGACGCCACCGAGCGCCTGCTCGAGATCGCCGAACGTTATCGCGCGAAGAAGGGCGAGGCGGTGGTCGAGAACCTCGCCTGGCGCTCGTTGCCGGTACGCGAGCGGCTCGCGCACGCGCTCGTGCACGGCATCGACAGCTTCGCGGAAGTCGACGCCGAAGAGGCTCGCCAACTGTCGCCGCGCCCGCTCGACGTGATCGAGGGACCGTTGATGGACGGCATGAACATCGTCGGCGACCTGTTCGGCGCCGGCAAGATGTTCCTGCCGCAGGTGGTGAAGTCCGCGCGCGTGATGAAGAAGGCGGTGGCCTGGCTGCTGCCCTACATCGAGGCGGAGAAGCTGCGCACGGGGGACATCGGCAAGTCGAACGGCAAGATCGTGATGGCGACGGTCAAGGGCGACGTGCACGACATCGGCAAGAACATCGTCGGCGTCGTGCTCCGCTGCAACAACTTCGACGTGATCGACCTCGGAGTGATGGTGCCGGCGCAGAAGATCCTCGACACCGCGATCGCGGAGAACGCCGACATGATCGGCCTGTCCGGCCTGATCACTCCTTCGCTCGAGGAGATGAGCCATGTCGCGCGCGAGATGCAGCGCCAGGATTTCCACCTGCCGTTGCTGATCGGGGGCGCGACGACCTCGCGCGCGCACACCGCACTCAAGATCGAGCCGCACTACAAGGCACCGTGCGTCTGGGTCAAGGATGCCTCGCGCGCGGTCGGCGTCGCGCAATCGCTGGTGTCGAAGGAACTCGTGGACGCGTTCATGGCGCGCATCCGTTCGGAGTACGCCGAGATCCGCGAACGCCACAAGGACCGCAGCGGTGCGAAGCGACTGGTCCCGCTCGACAAGGCGCGCGCGCAGCGCTTCGATGGCGGCTGGGCGGACTACGATCCACCGGCTCCCGCGAAACCGGGGATCCACGTCTTCGACGACTATCCGCTGGCCGACCTGGTCGAGCGCATCGACTGGACGCCGTTCTTCAGCGCATGGGAGCTGTCCGGGCGGTTTCCCGCGATCCTCGACGACGCAGTGGTCGGCACGCAGGCGCGCGAGCTCCATCAGGACGCACGCGCGATGCTCGAGCGCATCGTGCGCGAGAAGTGGCTGACTGCGCGCGGCGTGGTCGGATTCTGGCCCGCCAGCGGCATCGGGGATGACGTGCAGCTCCACGCGACCGGCGATGCCGAAACCTCGACCATGCTTCACTTCCTGCGCCAGCAGGCCGACAAGCCGGTCGAGCGCCCCGACTTCTGCCTGGCCGACTTCATCGCGCCGAAGGCAAGCGGCAAGCAGGACTGGATCGGCGGATTCGCGGTGACCGCGGGCGTCGGCATCGAACCGCACCTCGAGCGTTTCGTCGCCGCGCATGACGACTATTCGGCGATCCTGCTCAAGGCACTCGCCGACCGGCTCGCGGAAGCCTTCGCCGAATGCATGCACGAGCGCGTAAGGCGCGAGTACTGGGGTTACGCGCCCGACGAAAAACTCGGCAACGACGAGCTGATCGCCGAAAGCTATCGTGGCATCCGGCCGGCCCCGGGGTATCCCGCCTGCCCCGACCATACGGAGAAGGCCACGCTGTTCCGCTTGCTGGACGCGACTGCGAATGCGGGCATCGAACTGACCGAAGGTTTTTCGATGTACCCGGCCGCGGCGGTCTCCGGCTGGTACTTTTCGCATCCGCGCAGCCAGTACTTCGTCGTTGGCCGGCTTGCGCGCGAACAGGTCGAGGACTATGCGCGTCGCAAGGGCTGGACGCTCGCGCAAGCCGAACGCTGGCTCGCCTCCAACCTGGACTACGATCCGGAGTAGATGCCC
>DAIOWG010000078.1:3011-10596 GCA_036758645.1 Dokdonella sp.
CGCGCGTCGGCCCGGCCGGATCGATCGCGTCGCGGCGATGGCGCAGGTGGATGAAGATGTTGTAGAGCGCGACGAACGCGGGGAAGGCGTTCTGGATGATGCCGACCGAGTCGTTCTTGCCCCAGATGAAGTATGCGAGCGTCATCACGCTGCCGACGACCGACAGGTACCAGAACCCCATCGGCATCACGACGCGCTTCAGGCGCTTGGTCGCATACAGCTGCACGAACCAGCGCGCGGTGAACAGGCACGCGCCGAGCAGCCCGATCAGCTTCCAGGGCGTGAGCGTGAGGCCGTGGATGACCAGGATGACGTCGTTCATGGCGTGCGACCATTCGGAGTGAGGAACAGGTGGCGCCGCGCAGGGCATGGCCTGCGCGGCGCGCATCCGGAAACGCAGGTGCCGCAGGGGGTCAGCCGCTGCGCGCAGCCAGCCAGTCGTGGATCGCGCCGGGCACCTCGCGTTGCGCGCGACCCGACACGTAGATCCCGATGTGGCCACCGCGGAATGCGACCTGGGTGTAGTCGTCTGTCCCGACGTGGTCGGCCAGCACGCGCGAGGCGGCCGGCGGTACCAGGTGGTCCTGCTCGGCGAAGATGTTCAGCACCGGCATCGTGATGTTGCCGAGATGCACCTCGTGCGGACCGATCTTCAAGCCGCCGTTGACGAGCTTGTTGCCTTGGTAGAAGTCCTTGATGAACTGGCGAAACGCTTCCCCGGCCTGGTCGGGCGAGTCGAAGATCCACTTCTCCATGCGCAGGAAATTCTCCATTTCGATCTTGTCGTCTAGGATGTCGACGAGGCCGACGTACTTCTGCTGGTTGAGCCGGACCGGCTTCAGCATCAGGTAGCAGAGATTCATGAGGTCGGCCGGCACGTTGCCGAGCGTGTCCACGAACAGGTCGACGTCCATCGACTGCACCCAGTTCGACAGCATGTTGTCGGGCGTGTGGAAGTCGACCGGCGTCACCATCGTGATCAGGTTGCGCACCTTCTCGGGGTGCATCGCGGCGAAGCACAGCGAGAACGCGCCGCCCTGGCAGATCCCGAGCAGGTTGATCGGCGCGCTGCCTGAATGCGCGGCCACCGCATCGACCGAGCGCGCGATGTAGCCATTGATGTAGTCGTCGAGCGTGAGCCAGCGGTCGGCTCGGTCGGGATAGCCCCAGTCGATCAGGTAGACGTCCTCACCGCGCGCCAGCAGGTTGCGCACCAGCGAGCGGTCGTCCTGCAGGTCGACCATGTACGGGCGGTTCACGAGCGCGTAGACGATCAGGATCGGCACCTTCGCGGTGGGCGGGCGCTCGCCGCGGAATCGATAGACCACGAGCTTGTCCTCGCGGTACACCTCTTCCCTGGCGGTCACGCCGAACTCGACTTCATCCATCGAGCGCAAGGTCTGCAGCGCGCCGGCGAGCTTGCGCTGCGTCGCGAGCGCCTCCTCGAGCGCGCGCTTCGGTTCGATCCTGATCGGGCCCATCTCGCGTCCTCGTGCGTTCAGTGCTTGTCACGCCGGCCGCGCAGCGCGCCCGGCTGCGGGGCGTCGCGCGACGCGTCGGCGAAGCTCGCGATGCGCGCGGCGAAGTTGCCCTTCGCCTTCTCGCCCATCGAACGCTTCGCGACGGGCGCTGCCTGCTTGCGGGCGGCGGTGCGACCGGCGCGCTTGGCCGGCGCCTTCACCGGCTTCGCGCGCGTCGTGGCGCCGCGCGGATTGGCCTTCCTGGGTGCAGCCCGGCGCGCGGCCGGTACATCGGCAGCCGTGGGCACCGCCGGAGCACGCGCCGGTACGCCGGCGACGTCACGCGTCGCGCTGCGCCGCAGGGCGGTGCCGAGTTCGGCCACCTGCTTGCGCAGATCCGCGACTTCGGCGGCAAGGCCCTGGCTGCCCGCACCGCCCGCGGCGCGCACCTCGCGGCGCAACGCCTGCAGGCGTTCACCCATGCTGTCGACCTCGCTGCGGGTCGGCATCCCGAGTTCGGACGCCACCTGTTCGACGCTCTTTGCCAGCTGCGATCGCACGCGCATCTGCGCATTGACGAGCGCCCCGTAGGCCTCGCGGAACTCGCTCGACAGCGCGACTTCCGCGTAACCCTCTTCCGCCGCGTCGACCCAGAGGTCGTAGAGCGCGCGCAGCGAATCGAGTTGCCGTCCGGGCTGCTCGCGTTCCGACAGCTTGCCCTGGAACACTTCGAATCCGCGTTGCGCGGCCTTCAGCATCAGCGCGTTGTAACGCCGCAGCGCTTCCTGGTATTCGATCGCTGCCAGCATCGAATCGCGATGCTGCTCCTGGTGTTCGCGCATCGGACCGAATGCGGGAAGATTCAGCCAGGCTTTCGCGTCTCCCGCGACGTCGGGCGGCTGCATCGATGCTCGGAACGCGTCGGCGATCGCGGCGAATGGTGCGGTGAACGACGCTCCGGTTGCTTCGGGCGCGAACGAACGCAACACCGCATCGCCCCATGCCGGCGTGCCATGGGCACCGCCGAGTGCGCTGAGTGCCGATTGCAGGAACGCGGCGTATCCACGTGCGCTGTCGGCCAGTCGCTCGACCGTTTCGCCCTGGACGCCATGGACGCCCTGCGCGGAGAACATGCGCGACCACGCATCAAGGCCAGGGACACTGGCTGACGGCCCGGTCGAAGGACCCGCGCCGCGCGCGAGGTCCTGCCACGCATTGGAATACTGGCGCGCGAACGCCTGCCATTGTCCCAGCCAATCGGAATGCGACGGATCGCCCACGTCAGGTCCCCAGCATGCGCAAGACGCCCATCATACCCGACGCCTGCGCGGGATCACCGCGCGGCGTTCACGCGGCGTCGCCAACCCTGACCGCCTGCACCGCGGTCGACCTGTTGCGCGTGTACACGTAAACCGCCGCGGGTGGCACGTTCCGCCATACCACGCCGGTGCGCCGCGAACGCAGGCCGAGTTCGTCGAGCAGGCTGCGCGGCAACGGCCCCACCGGCCCGTAGGTGAACTGGATCAACGGCCGGTTCGGGCCGAGTACGTGGAACACCGCATCGAGGATCTCGCGCTGCATCGTGCGCGGCATCGCGAGGAAGCCGAGCCCGCTGACGACCGCGTCGACGCCGCCCGGCTCGGCGAAGCGGTGCTCGCACACGATGCGCGACAAATCGCGCGCGTCGCCGCGCACGACCTGCGCGTCATGGAAGCGTGCCTGCAACAGGCGATGGAATTCGGCATTGAGCTCGACCACGAGCAGGTCGCGCGGCGCGATGCCACGGTCGATCAGCGCCTGCGTGAAGACGCCGGTGCCCGCACCGAGTTCGATCACGCGGCGCGCGGTCGGCGGAAGCTGCACCACCATCTCGCGCGCGAGTTGCCGGCTCGAGGGCGACAAGGCGGCCATCGCGCGCGGATTGCGCAGCCATTGGCGGAAGAATGTCCATCCGGGTTCCCCTTCGAGGGGCGGATTGCAGCGTGCAGAGTGGTCGTTCATGCCTGGCCTGGGGTGGGCGCGCGTGGATCATAACGCACGCCACCGGGCGCCCGCGTGCTTCCGGCCATCTCGCATGCAAAAAGAAACCCCGCGACGATCAGGGGAAATCGTCGCGGGGTGGAACGCTGGCGGCGGGGAAGGGGGAGGGGTGCGCCACCAGCGTTGAGCGGGATCAGCGACGATAGTCTGCGTCGCGATCGTAGTAGGAGGCTCGACGATACCCGTCGTCGCGATAGCCATCGGAATGATGGCGCGACGTGCGGTGTGCTCGCACGGGTTCGCGGTCGTAATAGACCACGCTGCCCGGGCGCGAGTCGTAGTAGCTGGCGCCGTACGACACCGGACCATAAAACGCAGGGCCGTAGTAGGACGCGCCGTAGTACGAGGGGCCGTAGTACGCGGGACCGTGGGCGTAGTACGAACCATGGTAGACAGGACGATGGTGGATCGGCGCGTAATAGGCGCCGTAGCCGCCATGGCCGCCGTAGTAGTTGCCGCCCCAGCCGTGGCCATGCCGCCCGTAGTCGGAATACCCGATGCTGACGCCGGGGAAGCCGATGCCGATGCTCCACTGGCTGCGCGCGAACGCCGATGGCGCGATCGCAAACGCGGCGAGCGCGAGCAAGGCAGTCAACGTGAATGGCAGGCGACGCGACATCGGCACACCCTCCTCGATACGGGGGTGATGCTGCGGCGCTCCTGCTGAATCGGGACTGAGCCAACATCCCGCCAACGTTAAGATTTTGCAGGCCCTGCGTGCGTCTCGCGGGAGCCGCGCAATCGAAGTTCATGGCAGCGGTGGATGCGCGCATTGCGCTCGAAATCGAACGGGATCGTCGCCGCGCTGATATCGCGCGTCTCGAACGCTTCATCCAGCCGTGGATCGAGCGTGAAACGCCGGGCATTGGTCGAGAACAGCACGAGTCCGCCGTCGGCGAGGCGATCACCGCACAGCCGCAGCAGCTCGGCGTGGTCACGTTGCACGTCGAAGTCGTCTGCACGCTTGGAATTGGAGAACGTCGGCGGATCGACGAACACGAGGTCGTAACGGCCGCGGTCGTGGCGCAACCACTCGAGCACGTCCGCCTGCACCAGCAGGTGCCGCTCGCCACCGAGGCCGTTGAGCCCGAAGTTGCGCCCGGTCGGGACTGAGCCAACATCCCGCCAACGTTAAGATTCTGCAAGCCCTGCGTGCGTCTCGCGGGAGCCGCGCAATCGAAGTTCATGGCAGCGGTGGATGCGCGCATTGCGCTCGAAATCGAACGGGATCGTCGCCGCGCTGATATCGCGCGTCTCGAACGCTTCATCCAGCCGTGGATCGAGCGTGAAACGCCGGGCATTGGTCGAGAACAGCACGAGTCCGCCGTCGGCGAGGCGATCACCGCACAGCCGCAGCAGCTCGGCGTGGTCACGTTGCACGTCGAAGTCGTCTGCACGCTTGGAATTGGAGAACGTCGGCGGATCGACGAACACGAGGTCGTAACGGCCGCGGTCGTGGCGCAACCACTCGAGCACGTCCGCCTGCACCAGCAGGTGCCGCTCGCCACCGAGGCCGTTGAGCCCGAAGTTGCGCCCGGCCCAGTCGAGATAGGTCGCCGACAGGTCGACGCTGGTGGTCGTGCGCGCGCCACCTGCAGCGGCATGCACGCTCGCTGTCGCGGTGTAGCAGAACAGGTTCAGCACGCGCAGCCCCTGTGCGCTCGCGCGGATGCGCGCACGCACCGGGCGATGATCGAGGAACAGGCCGGTATCGAGGTAGTCGAACAGGTTCACGTGGAAGCGCAACCCGCCCTCCTCCACCACGAGGAACTCGCCGCGTTCGTCGAAGCGGCCGTACTTGGAACCGCCCTTCGCGCGTCGGCGCGTCTTCAGCGAGACCCGATCGCGCGGCACCTCGAGCGCGGCCGACGCCGCGCGCACGAGTTCGCGCAGGCGGTCGCGTGCGACCTGCTCGGGAATCTCGCGTGGCGGAGCGTACTCCTGCACGTGCAGCCAGGTCTGCGGGAATCCGCCGCGCGCGTCGGCCCCTGACGCCGCCCCGCGCAAGCGGTCGATGCCGATCGCCTGGTACACGTCGATCGCGGCCGCATACTCCGGAATGTCCGCGTCGTAGGCGCGGAAGCACGACACACCTTCGCGCGCGAGGCGCTTGCGCAGGTGGCGCAGGTTCTTGCCGATGCGGTTCGCGACCGCCTGCGCCCCGTCCGACAGCGGTCGCTCGATGCGCGTGCGCGGCGCTTCCTCGGCCAGATCGAATACCAGCAGGCGGCATTCGATCGCGCCGTTGTAGAGTACGTAGCGCTTGTCGGCGCGCAACCCGAGCATGTGCCCGAGTTCGTCGTCGGACACGATCACCGCTGCGCGCCAATCCCTGAACTCGCCGCGCAACGCGTCGCCGAGTGCACGGTAGACGCTCGCGAGCGCGGCGCCGCGCCCGAGGCGCTCGCCATACGGCGGATTGGTGATCACCAGCCCGGGACGATCGCTGCCCGCCGGCCGCTCGAGGTGCTCGACCGATTGCCGCGCGAGATGCAGGAAACCTTCGACGCCCGCCGCCTGCGCATTGCGACGCGCCTCCTCGAGTACGTGCGGGTCCTGGTCGTATCCGAAGAACACCGGCTGCAGCGAACGCAGTCCGGCAGCGGCGCGCGTGCGTGCCTGCTCGAGCAGTTGCTCCCAGGCCCGCGCATCGTGGCCGCGCCAGCCGCTGAAACCCCAATACGTGCGCCGCAATCCGGGCGCCACGTCGGCCGCCATCAGCGCGGCCTCGATCGGCAGCGTCGCCGCCCCGCACATCGGATCGACCAGGGCCCCGCCCGCCGCATGGATCGCGGGCCAGTCCGCGCGCAGCAGCATCGCGCAGGCGAGATTCTCCTTCAGCGGCGCCTCGCCCTGCCCCTGGCGCCAACCACGCCGGTGCAGTGGCACGCCCGAGAGGTCGAGCGCGACGCTCATGCGGCCCTTGTGCAGGCGCAGGTTCAGGCGGATCGCCGGACGTTCGACGTCGATGTCGGGACGCACGCCATGGCGTTCACGCAACTGGTCGACCACGGCATCCTTGGCGCGCAACGCGATGAACTGCGTATTGCGCAGGGTGCCGCTGCCGCCCACGGCGTCGATCGCGAAACTCGCGTCCGGCGCGAGATGGGCGTCCCAGTCGACCTGCTGCACGCCCGCGAACAGCGCGTCGGCATCCGGCGCTTCGAACTCGTGCAGTTGCAGCAGCACGCGACTGGCGAGGCGCGACCACAGGCAGGCGCGATAGGCGAGTTCGAGCGGCCCGCTGAAATGCACGCCCGCGAGTGCTTCGTGCGCGTCGTCGGCGCCGAGCGCGCGCAATTCGTCGCGCAGCAGGTATTCGAGCCCCTTCGGGCACGTCGCGAACAGCGTCGCCATGTCAGCCGAGTTCCTCGAGGAAGCGTGCGAACGCACGCGCGCACCATTCGACATGCGCGGACAGGCGATGGTCGTCATCGACGAGGTGCAGGCGCGCACCGCGCGCGCGCGCGAACGCGATCGCACCGTCCACCGGACAGACCTCGTCGCGCCAGCCGTGCACCAGCGTGGTCGGCACCCCGGCGGCCGCGAACGCATGCGGGTAACCGGGTACCGCACCGGGCAGCGCAAGCAGGAACAGGCCCTCGCAGGGCCGGCGCAGCGAAGCGAATCCGGACACGAACGCGCCCATGCTCGATCCCGCGAACACCACGCGCCCCTCGGCAGGCACGTGCGCGAGGAGGCACTCGATGCGCTCGTCGATCGCCATCGGATCGCGGCGCGCGTCGATCGCGCGGTAATCGGGCCGCACGCTGTGCCAGCCGAGTTCGGCGCAAGCCGCCGCCAGCGCGGTCACCTTGGTCGCCTGCGGACCGCTCTCGAGTCCATGCGAGAGGATGACCGTGCGTTTCATGCTGTCCACCGTGCAGCCGGATCGGCCTGCGATGCTAGCATTCCGGCCGCGGCGCCCGCCGCCGATGGCATGTGCGACCGATGCTTCCGATCGAAGACTGGCCCATTGCGTACGCGCAACGACTCGAGCCGCGCGACCCCGCGACGGTCGACCTCGTCGTGGTTCATTGCACCGAACTGCCGGACATGGCGATGGCGCGCGAGTTCGGCGAGCG
>DAIOWG010000079.1:0-10542 GCA_036758645.1 Dokdonella sp.
AGAACTGCAGCTTCCCAAGCTGCTAACGTGGGTTCGATTCCCATCACCCGCTCCACTCCCCGGCCGCGTGCCCACTCGACCGCAGCGCTCGCCCCGCGGCGTTCGCACGGCCGGGCCGATGGGCGCACGGCGAGCCTGCCGTCGGTCATGTCCAGGTAACGCCCATGTCCGACTCCGCTGGTCCGCGCCCCTCCGAATCCGTATCCGTGCCGCCCGCCTGCCTCGGCTGGCGCGAATGGGTCGGTTTGCCCGGCCTCGACATCCGTTCGATCCGCGCCAAGCTCGATACCGGCGCGCGCAGCTCGTCGCTGCATGTGGAATGGATCCGCGTCGGGCAGGAGCAGGGCGTGCGAATCGCGCGCTTCGGCGTGCGCGTCCGGCGGCGCGCGCAGCGCGTGCGCGAGTGCGTGGCGCCGATCGTGGACCGGCGCCCGGTGCGTGATTCCGGCGGACATTCGAGCCAGCGCTGGTTCGTCCGCACGCGGCTCGCGCTCGCGGGGCGAGAGTGCGAGATCGACATCAACCTGACCGATCGCGGCGGCATGCTGTTCCCGCTGCTGCTCGGGCGCAGTGCGCTCGCCGGCCGCTTCCAGGTCGACCCGGGCCTGTCCTATTCCCTTCCGAGGCCACGGCCGTCGCCGGATCCCGCATGAAGATCGCCATCCTTTCGCGCAACGCTTCGCTGTACTCGACGCGCCGCCTGGTCGAAGCGGGGCGCACGCGCGGCCACAGCGTGCGCGTGCTCGATCCGCTGCGCTGCTACATGCGCATCGCGGCCGGCTCGTTCGAGGTGCACTGGCGCGGTCGCGCGCTGCGCGGGTTCGATGCACTGATTCCGCGCATCGGCGCATCGATCACGTTCTACGGCACCGCGGTCGTGCGCCAGTTCGAGATGATGGGCGTGTATTCGCTCAACGGCTCGGACGCGATCCTGCGCGCGCGCGACAAGTTGCGCTCGCTGCAGATGCTCGCGCGCGAAGGCCTCGGGCTGCCGACCACCGTGTTCGGCGACAATCCCGACGACACGCGCGACCTGCTCGCGATGCTCGGCGAGCCGCCGCACGTGATCAAGCTCAACGAGGGCGCGCAGGGGCAGGGCGTGCTGCTGGCCGAGAAGCGCAGCGCCGCGCAGGGCATGATCGAGGCCTTCCGCGCGCTCTACGCGAACTTCATCGTGCAGGAGTTCGTGCGCGAGGCGGACGGCGCGGACCTGCGCTGCTTCGTGGTCGGCGACCGCGTCGTCGCCGCGATGCGCCGCCAGGCGCCGGAGGGTGACTTCCGCGCCAACATCCACCGTGGCGGCACCGCGCATGCGGTCGAGCTCGGCCCCGACGAAGTGGATGCCGCGCTGCGTGCCGCGCGCGTGATGGGCCTCGAAGTCGCCGGCGTCGATCTGCTGCGCTCGGCGCGCGGCCCCCTCGTGCTGGAAGTCAATTCCTCGCCCGGCCTCGAAGGCATCGAGGGCGCGAGCGGCGTCGACGTGGCAGGCGCGATCATCGAGCACATCGCCGCGCGCACGGCGCGCGCACCGCGTCGCTCGCGCGCGGCGAAGGCGGTTCCCGCGCGGCCGGTCCGCGACATCGGCCCAGGCGCGGGCATCACGGCCGCGGCCGCTCCGCGGCTTAGACGAAAGAGATAGTACGACGATCTTCGTTGACTTCCCGATGGCGCTTGTCTAGCATCGGCCGCGGGTGGTCGTGCGCGCCCGTGCACGTCCGAGGCCCGCAGGAGGGAAGGACATGAAAGTGATCGTCGTGGTGGCGCTGGCGCTGATCGCGCCGCTGGCGTTCGCGGCCTCGAAGGGCGCGAAGGAGCAGTACAACGAAGCGGTCAAGGCGGAGACTGCCGACCAGTTCGCCGCGGTGGTTGCGGACGTGCGCAGCGAGATGCGCGAGGGCGGCCGCTACGAATTCGTGCAGGCGCCGGAGAGGGCCGAGGTGGACCGCAACCTCGCGTCGATGGAACGATTGTTCGGGGCCAATGGCGGCCTGGTGGCGAACATGAGCCAGGACGACAAGGTTGCGCTGTTCAACGCGCAGGAATCGGTCAACGCGATCCTGACGCGGCGCGACGCGGATCGCGTCATCTGCGAGAACCGCAAGCCGATCGGGTCGAACATCCCGAAGACCACGTGCCATACCTACCGACAGCAGGAAGAGGCGCGCCGCGGCACGAACAAGGCGATGAACGACTGGGGCGGTCGTGGTTGCATCGGCGGCACGAAGGACCGCCCGTGCATGCCGGGGTCCGGCGGCGGCGGGCGCTGATGCGTGGCCGGCACGGTAAGCGAGCGCGACACGTGGATTCCGCATCCACGAAGATTGATGTACGACGCTGCTCGTGATAAAACGGCGCGCGGTCAAGCGGGCCGCGTGCGACCAGATGGGGTTCGGGATGAAGGCACTTTGGAGCGTTGCATTGCTGCTCGCGCTGGCGGCGATGCCGGTATCCGCCAAGGACGAGGCGGAGCCCGCGGTGAACGCGAACAGCCAGGAATCGTTCGAGACGGTATCGGCGTGGGTTCGCAGCCAGATGAGCGACGGCGGGCGCTACAGCTACGTGACCGCGAGCGAGCGCACGCGCGTCAACGAGCGGCTCGACCAGATGGCCGGAATCTTCCGCAAGACGCCAGCGGTCGACCAGATGAGCGATGACGAGAAGATGAAGATGTTCAACTACCAGGAAGAGGTCAACGGAATCCTCGCCAAGCGCGACAACGAGCGCCTGGTCTGCAAGAACGTCAAGCCGATCGGCTCCAACATCCCGACGCGGCAGTGCGTCACGGCCGGCGAGATCGAAGCGCGTCGCAGGGGCGACATGCAGTACCTGCAGCGGACGCAGAATTCGCCCCAGAACCAGAGGGGCTGACCCGTGGCGGCCGGCGCGACTCCGCGCACGATGACGCAGCCGGCCGCGCGCGCACAGGACGACGAGGGGATCAGGTCGTGACGAAGAACGAACAGTTGCCCAAGCCGACCGAGGCCGAACTCGGCATCCTCAACGTGTTGTGGGACCGCGGTCCGAGCACCGTGCGCGACGTGCACGAGGTGCTGTACCGGGAAGAAGGCGCGGGTTACACCACCGCGCTGAAGCTGCTGCAGATCATGCACGCCAAGGGCCTGGTGCTGCGTGACGATTCCGAACGCGCGCACGTGTTCCGCGCCGCGGTCAGCAAGGAGCGCACGCAGAGGCGCTTCCTGCTCGACATGGTGCAGCGCGTGTTCGACGGCTCGCCCTCGCAACTGGTGCTGCAGGCGCTTGGCGGCAAGCCGAAGGCGACGCGCGAGGAACTCGACGAGATCCGCGCCTTGCTGGACCGCATCGAGGGAGGCCGCTCATGAGCGCCTTCGTCGACTGGTTGCCCTGGATCCACGCGCTCGGCTGGACGCTCGTTCACGTGCTCTGGCAGGGGCTGGTGGTCGGTCTCGCGCATGCCGCGGTGCGCGCGCTGCTGCCGAAGACGCAATGCCAGGCGCGCTACGCCGCCGGCCTGTTCGCGCTCGCGCTGCTGGCGCTGTGGCCGATCGCGACGTTCTTCGCACTGCTGCCGCAGCCGGCCAATCCGGCGGTGGCGCCCGCAGGCGAGGCGCTGGTCGCGCCGCTCGCGGCGGCAGCGTCGACCGGCATCGATGCACGCATCGACGCACTGCTGCCGTGGCTGGTCTCGATCTGGTTCGTCGGCGTGGTGGTGGTCGGCTGGCGTGCGCTGCGCCAGTGGCGCGAGCTCGTGCGGCTCACGCGGCGCTGGGCGTTCTCGAGCCCCGAGCTCGATGCGATCATGCGCGCGGTCAGCGCCCGCTTCGATTGCGTGCGCAAGGTGCGCGTGCTGGTGTCGGCACGCGTCGACACGCCGATGCTGATCGGCTGGATCAAGCCGGTCGTGCTGCTGCCGAGCGCGGTCGCGTTGGGCTTCCCGCGCCACCAGCTCGAACTGATCCTCGCGCACGAGCTCGGCCACCTGCGCCGCTACGACCACCTGGTCAACCTCGCGCAGGCGATGCTCGAAACCATCCTGTTCTACCACCCGGTCGTGCACTGGATCTCGCGCGACGTACGCAACGAGCGCGAACTGTGCTGCGACGCGCTCGTGCTTCGCCTCACGCGCGGCGACCCGCGCGAGTACGCCCACACGCTCGCCTCGCTCGAGGAGTTGCGCCAGTTGCCGGCGTCGTTCGCGCTCGCGGCGAGCGGTGGCGAACTGCTCGAGCGCGTGCGCCGCATCATCGGCATGCCGGCGTCGCACGCGGCTGCGCCGCGCCAGGCGCAGATGCGCTGGCTGTTCGCTGCTGCGCTGCTGGGCATCGGGCTCGTGCTCGCGATGCGCATCGGTCGCGACGATGCCCGCACGCTCGATCTGACCGTGTTGTCGGCGGACTGGCTGGCGGCGCGTCCGGCGGCGACGCTGCCACTCGCGACGCTCGCACTGCCATTCGAGCGCCCGCGCCTGCGGTTGCTGCCGGCGACGCCCGGCTTCGCGAGCGCGGTCGATCGCCGCGATCAAGCGGGGTCGCCCACTGGCGCAGCCGCACCGCCGCTGCCGTCGGGATCGGAGGGGCTGCGACCCGCGATCGCGCGCGAGGCTGCGGTGGAGCCCGCGATCGCAGCGGCAGTCCCATCCTCGAGGCCGACTGCCGCGCCGACCATCGCGAGCACGGCCCCGGTCCTGGCCACGGCCGGATCGGACGCCACGTCGAACCCATCCCCGGCGTCCGCGCCGGTCGCGCGCCCGGTCGCGACGCGCATCGTGCAGCCGAAATTCCCGAGCTTCGCGCGGCGGCCGGCCGGCCGCATCGAGGCGAGCTTCACGATCACGCCCGATGGGCGCGTCGCGGACATCCGGATCGTCGACGGCGACGCCGCCGGTGCATTCGCGCGCGCGGCCGAACGTGCGCTGGAGCAGTGGCGCTTCGACCCGGCGAGCCTGCATGCGGATTCGTCGCGCTACACGCAGACCTTCGTGTTCGCGCCGCGCGACGCCGGTTCGAGCGAGGAGTGCTTCAAGCCGACCGGATCCCTGGTCTGCCGCGACCCGGAGGAGACCTCGACCGTGGCCCGCTACCGTCCGGGCAGGTGACCGGCCGTTAACAGAACGATCAGGGGTCTTTAACGGCGACTTAATCAATTGCTGCCTATAGTCCTCGTCACTGTAGTTCTGCTCGACACTCCTAAGTCAGGTCAGGTGACTGGCAGATTACGGTAATCGGGGCAGTAGCTTTTTGGCCCAAGCGAGGTGTGTTCCCCCAATGACACCTCCTTGGGCCATTTTCTTTTGAGTGCCACCGTGCGATCCGTCCTGGATCGCCGGAACCCCGACACCATTCCCGGATTCCGCTCGACTGCCGCCTTCGCCGGAAGACGGAGGCGGTCAGCCCTGTCGCCGCTGCCGGAGCACCTGCATCGGCGCGGCGCGTGCATGAACTTTTCGCACGTCGTCGCGCTCCGCATCGTCGCCGCCAAGCGTTAGAGTAGACCCATGCGCATCCTCGTGATCGAAGACAACAGCGACATCGCCGCGAACATCGGCGACTTCCTCGCCGACAAGGGCCACGTGGTCGATTTCGCGGGCGATGGCGTGACCGGCCTGCACCTCGCCGTGGTCAACGATTTCGACGTGATCGTGCTCGACCTCGGCCTGCCCGGCATGGACGGCCTCGAGGTCTGCCGCAAGCTGCGCCAGGAAGCGCGCCGCCAGACGCCGGTGCTGATGCTGACCGCGCGCGACACGCTCGACAGCAAGCTCACGGGCTTCGATTCGGGCGCCGACGACTACATGGTCAAGCCGTTCGCGCTGCAGGAACTGGCGGCACGGCTGGAGGTGCTCGGCCGCCGCGGCAAGGGCAACAAGAGCCGCCTGTTGCAGCTCGCGGACCTCACCTACAACCTCGACACGCTGACGATCAGCCGCGCGGGCAAGCAGATCCAGCTCAACCCGATCGGGCTCAAGCTGCTGCAGTCGCTGATGGAGGCCTCGCCTTCCGTGGTCACGCGGCAGGAACTGGAAACACGCGTGTGGGGCGAAGAACTGCCCGACAGCGACAGCCTGCGCGTGCACATCCACGGCCTGCGCGCGGCGATCGACAAGCCGTTCGACAAGCCGCTGATCCAGACGCGCCACGGCATCGGCTACCGCATGGTCGATCCGGATGCGCTACCGACGTAGGCTCCGCTCCCGCATCATCATTTCGTTCGCGCTGTTCGGGCTCGGCCTGACCGCGCTGTTCGCGGTCGCCACCGTGTACATGCGCACGCGCCTCGAAGACCAGCTGATCAACACGACGCTGCAACGCGAGCTCGACAAGTTCGTCGACTTCAAGCGCGAGAACCCCTCGCCCGAAGCGCAGTTCCCGATGGCGCTGATCCAGTTGCAGATCGTGCGTGCGGGCCGCATCGCGACGGTGCCGCTGGCATGGCAGAAATTCGAGCCCGGCGTGCACGACATCGAGGATTTCGGCCGCGAGAGCAAGCTGCGTCCGTACAAGCTCGCGGTGTACAAGGACGCCGACTACTGGGCGTTCCTGCGCTTCGACGTGAGCACGCAGAAGCTGAGCGAGCGACAGTTGCTGACCGTGCTGATCTCTGCGGTCTTCATGTTCGCGATCCTGTCGCTCGTGATCGGCTTCTGGCTGTCGGCGCGCGTGATGAGCCCGGTGACCGAACTCGCCCAGCGCGTGCGCGCGATGAGCCGCAGCGGACGACCGGAATTGCTGAAGTCGCACTTCGCAGACGACGAGGTCGGCCAGCTCGCCGAGGCGCTCGACGACTACTCGACGCGGCTGACGGAAATGGTCCAGCGTGATCGCGAGTTCAACGCCGACGTGAGCCACGAGCTGCGCACGCCGCTCGCGGTGATCGCGAGCACGACCGAATTGCTGCAGGCTTCGCCGGATCTCGCCGACAAGCCGCGTGAGCGCCTGTACCGGATCGAGCGCGCGGTGCGCCAGTCGACCGAACTCATCGACGCGCTGCTGCTGCTGTCGCGGCGCGAGCGCCAGGCGCCGACCGACGGCGAAACCACCGACGTGGCCAAGGTGGTCGAGCAGGTCGTCGACACGCAGCGGCCGCATGTCGCGAACAAGCCGGTCTCGGTGCGCGTGGAAGTCGAGCAACCGCTCGAGGCGGCGGCGCCGTCTTCGGTGGTCTCGGTCGCGCTCGGCAACCTGATCGGCAATGCGTTCAAGTACACGCAGTCGGGCGAGGTCATCGTGACCGTCGGACATGGTCGCGTGACGGTCGAGGACACCGGGCCCGGCATCCATCCCGAAGACGCCGAGAAGCTGTTCGAGCGCGGCGTGCGCGGGACCACGGTCGGCAAGGGCGGCGGCCTCGGCCTCGCGATCGTGCGCCGCCTGTGCGAACTCTACGGCTGGAAGGTCTCGCTCGCTCCGCGTCCGCAGGGCGGCGCCACCGCGACGATCGAGTTCGGCCGTCCGTCGAACACCGCGTATTGACGCGTCGGCGAAACCCTCAAGCCGCGGGTTCCAGCCAGCCCCAGCGGTCTTCGGTGCGACCGTCGAACAGGCCGAAGAAAAGTTCCTGCATGCGCCGCGTGACCGGCCCGGGCTTGCCCGCACCGACCGGCTTGCCGTCGACGGATCGGATCGGCGTGATCTCGGCCGCGGTGCCGCACATGAAGAGCTCGTCGCACAGGTAAAGGTACTCGCGCGGCAGGTCGCGCTCGACCACTTCGATGCCGTGCGCGCGCGCGAGCGTGATCAGCGAGTGCCGCGTGATGCCGTTGAGCAGCGCGGCGCTGACCGGCGTCGTGTGCAGCGCACCGTCGAACACGAGGAACAGGTTCTCGCCGGCGCCCTCGCTGAGCAGGCCGGTCGACGCGAGCGCGATGCCTTCGCCGAAACCCAGGCGACGCGCCTCGCGCGCGACGAGCTGGCCCGAGAGGTAGTTGCCGCCGGCCTTGGCGCCGGCCGGGATCGTGTTCGGCGCGAACCGCTGCCAGCTCGACACGCAGGCATCGATGCCCGCTTCGAGCACGTCGGCGCCGAGATAGGCGCCCATCTGCCAGGTCGCGACCGCGACGTCGGTCGGTGTTTCCGCAGACAGGCCGAATCCGCCGAGTCCGCGGAACGCGACCGGGCGCAGGTAGGCCTGGCGAAAACCGTTTGCCGCGAGCACTTCGCGGCAGGCCGCATCGATCTGCTCGCGCGTGTACGGGATCACGATGTCGTGGATCTTGGCGGACTGGAACAGGCGCCGGTTGTGGTCGGCGAGGCGGAAGATCATCGCGCCACGCGGCGTGTCGTAACTGCGGATGCCTTCGAACACCGACGAGCCGTAATGCAGCGCATGCGCCATCACGTGCACGGTGGCTTCCGCCCACGGCTTGATCGCACCGTTGTGCCAGATGTGGTCGGGATATTGTCGGGCCATGCGCGCGCTCCCGCTGAAAGCGCGAATGATAGCAAGGCGGGCCGGAGCGGCCGCGTCCTACCAGGCCAGCCAGTGGCAACCGGCCGCGACGCTGATGCCGAATTCGTGTTCCCGCGTGCCACCGAGGTCGCCACCACCCGTGCGAACGCGCACGCCGTCGACGTGCAGGTCGCCGTCGCCACCGTCTTCGATCGCGAGCAGCGGCCTCGTGGCGAGTTCGCGCAACTGGCGCAGGCGGCCATCCGCCGTGCCCGCGCCGATGCCGCCCCATCGCAGCAGGCCGGCCAGTGCATTCACGTCGCTGCGACCGATCGCAGCGGCGACGCGCTCGACCAGTTCCCCGCGCGAGGTCGGGCAGTCGTGCGCGTCTGGCGCAGCCGGTGGCGTCGCACCTGCGCTTGCACCGATGGCCATGCCGGCGCTGCAGGGCGTGCCGGAGAACACGATCTCGCCGTGGCGGCCCGCGCAGCGATGCACGGTCTGGCCATCCTCGGCCTGCGCAGGCGGCGCGATCATCACGGTCGCGACGGCGAGCGCGCACGCCTGGAAACAGCGGGAAGGCAGCATGGACTCGAGGCTACCACCCATCGACCTCGCGCAACGCGTGCGCGCCCGGCAGGCCGGCTGCGACCTGCATCCAGCGACCGCGCAATTCATGGCTCAACGATAGATCTGGTAAAGCAGCAGGTAGACGACGACGCCCGACACCGACACGTACATCCACACCGGCCAGGTCCAGCGCGCAATCCTGCGATGGCGCATGTCGATCCGGCGCAGCCCGAAGAACGCGGTGACGAGCACCAGCGGGATCGCCAGCGCGGCCAGCACGACGTGGCTGATCAGCAGGAAGTAGTAGACCGGGCGGATCCATCCCTGGCCGCGGAACACGAAGATCGGCGCCGCGTAGTGGTACGTGATGTAGGTGACCAGGAACAACGCCGAAACCGCGAGCGCGCCGAGCATCGCGCGCCTGTGCCGATCGATGCGCCGCTGCGCGATCATCACGCGCGCGTAGCCGAGCAGGACCATCGCGGTCGCATTGAGGGTGGCGTTGACGTGCGGAAGCAGGTTCGGCAGGTCCATCAGGCAGGATCCCGGCAGCAGGTGGAATGCGATGGCAGGCACCCAGCCGGTCGATCTTGACCGGTGTCATGGCTGCGACCGCAGATGTCAGGCCACATGCGACCCTGCCGGCGATGGGCCGGCGTGGCGCGCCGTGCTCGTCCTGCTATTTTGACACGCATGCCTGCCCCGCATCGGGTCGATCATGTCGCTGAGTCCATCCCGCATCGTCCTTCTGGTTTCGCTCGCGATCCTCGCCGGCATCCTCGCGCTGTTCGCGCTGCGGCATTCGACCTCATCGGGGCAGGCGGCGATCCCGCCCGAGGTGCAGGCCATCCTGTGGCCCGCGCCGCGCGCGATCGCGGACTTCAGCCTGCTCGACCAGCACGGCCAGCCGTTTTCGAAGTCCCACCTCTCCGGCGAATGGAGCCTGCTCTACTTCGGCTACCTGCAATGCCCCGACATCTGTCCGACCACGTTGCAGTCCCTTGCTCGGATGCGTGCGCTGATGCTCGAGCTGGACGCGGGCGCCGAGATCCCGAGGATCGTTTTCGTGAGCGTCGATCCTTCGCGCGACACGCCCGAACGCATCGCGCGCTACCTGGCCTTCTTCGACAAGGCGCTGGTCGGACTGTCGGGCCCGCCCGCCGCGCTCGATGTGCTGGCGGCTTCGATCGGCATCGCCTACGCGGAGAATGTCGAAACCAGTGGCCTGCGCACGATGGACCACACCACCTCGATCATCGTCGTCGATCCGCGGGGCCGAGCGGTCGCTGCGCTGCCGGCGCCGCACCAGGCACCGGCGATGCTGCGGCAGTTCAATGCATTGCGTGCGTTCCTCACGCGTTGAAGCCTGGCCTGCCGTTCGCGTCGCCGGCGCGCGCGCAGCGCGTGGTCCAGCACCAGCCCGCGACGATGACCGCGCTGAGCAGGAGCACGGCGCCGCCTTGATGCAAGGTTCCGAGCCAGACCGGCACGGACCACAGCA
Organism: Dokdonella sp.; assembly: GCA_036758645.1. Lineage (GTDB taxonomy): Bacteria > Pseudomonadota > Gammaproteobacteria > Xanthomonadales > Rhodanobacteraceae > Dokdonella_A. The sequence goes on from DAIOWG010000079.1 coordinate 10,436, forward strand.
ACGTGCAGATGCCGAGGCCGACCTGCACCAGCGCCATCAGCAGCAGCGCATGCCGCGAGCGCACCTGTGCCACGTCCAGGCCCGCGCCGCGCAATCTCCACCAGACC
>DAIOWG010000080.1:0-10516 GCA_036758645.1 Dokdonella sp.
GCCGCCCGAGCCCGGGCGCAGCGCCGCACTCGGGCTGCTGCGCGCGCCGCCCGCGGCCGAGGGCACCGGGTCGGTCACGATCGGCAGCGGCCGCATGCGCGCGCGCACGATCCGCATGCGCGATGCGCCCGACTATGTCGCGGTAGCGACGCTGGAAGGCGGCTTCCTGTCGCGCCTGGTGTCACGCCCACCGCATGCGCTCTGGATGCACCTCGCGATCGCGATGTTCGTCAGCGCGATGGTGAGCCTGCTGCTGGCCGCGTACGTGACCGCACCGCTGGCGCGGATCCGGCGCAGCACGCGTCGCATCGCCGAGGGCGACCTCGATGCGCGCGTCGGCCGCCTGCGCTTCGGACGCAGCGCCGAGATCGCGGCGCTCGCTTCCGAATTCGACGGCATGGCCGAGCGCATCAAGGCGCTGGTCGAAAGCCATCGCCGGCTCGTGCGCGATGTCTCGCACGAACTGCGCTCGCCGCTCGCGCGCCTGCGCGTCGCGCTCGAGCTCGGACGCGGTGGCGAAGCGCCGGTGGCCGAAGCCGCATTCGATCGCATCGAGCGCGAAGCCGATCGGCTCGAAGGCATGCTCGCGCAGTCGCTCGAGCTGTCGCGGCTGGAAACTTCGGAGGGTAGTGCGCACGACGAGATCGAACTCGACGCGCTGCTCGAGGACGTGATCACGAACGCGGCCTACGAAGGCGCACCGCGCGGCCGCAAGGTGGTGCTGGCCGAGCGCGAGCGGCTGCGCCTGACCGGTTCCCATGCGGCGCTCCACAGCGCGTTCGAGAACGTGATCCGCAATGCGCTCGCCTACACTGCCGACGGCAGCACGGTCGCCGTGCGACTCGCGCGCGATCCCGCGCGCGCCGACCTCGCGCTGATCAGCGTGCGTGACCACGGCCCGGGCGTGCCGCCGGCAGAACTCGAGCGCATCTTCGAGCCGTTCTACCGCACCGACAGCGCGCGCACGCGCGGGTCGGGCGGCACCGGCCTCGGCCTCGCGATCGCGCAGCGCGCGATCCAGCGCCATCGCGGCAGCATCCTCGCGCGCAATGCGGAGGGCGGCGGGCTCGAGGTGGAGATCCGGTTGCCTCTGGCCAGGGGCTAGGGGCTAGGGGCGAAGAGCGAAGGGCGAGTACAGCGCGTCGGCGAGGCGGGACGAACGGGTCCCGTTGCAGCGGGCGCATCGCCCGTGATGATCCACCCGATGCGACAATCCGGCCCATGACTTCCGACCACGACAGCCGGCGCGGATTCGAACAGCGGGCGCGCGGGCTCGCCGAGACGCTGGCGTGGCTGCGCGCGTGCGCGGTGGCCGGGCAGTTGTCGACCGTGGCGGTCGTCGCACTCGGGTTCCGCATGCCGATCGCGCTCACGCCGCTGGTCTCGGGCATCGCGGTCCTCGCGGCGTTCGCGCTGTTCGCGTTCTGGCGGCTGCGCCAGCCATGGTCGTTGGGGCCGGTCGAGGCGCTGCTGCACGTCGCGGTCGACGTTCTCGTGCTCGCGTGGCTGCTGTACTGGTCCGGCGGGGTGCAGAACACGTTCCTGCCGCTGCTGCTGATCCCGATCGCGCTCGCGGCCGCAGCGCTGCCCCTGCGACACGTCGCGATGGTCGCCGCGCTCGCGGGCGGCTGCTACCTGCTGCTGATCCGCCACCATGTCGACCTGCCACCGCTGCAGACTGCGGGCGGCTTCAACCTGCGCATCCCGGGCATGGCGGTCAACTTCTTCCTGATCACGACGATGCTCACGATCTTCATCGGGCGGCTCGCGCGCGCGTTGCGCGAGCGCGAGGCGGAAGTCGCGCTCGAACGCGAGCGCACGTTGCGCGACGAGGGCATCCTCGCGATCGCGACGCAGGCGGCCGGCACCGCGCACGAACTCAATACCCCGCTGTCGACGATCCGCACGCTGCTCGGGGAACTCCAGCGCGAGCAGGCCGGCAACCCCGCGCTCGCGGCGGATCTCGACCTGCTTGCGGGCCAGGCGCAGCGCTGTCGCGACATCCTGCGCGAGCTGGTCGCAGTCGGTACGCGCCAGCTTGCAGGCACGCACGAGTCGGCGACCCTGGCCTCGCTGCTCGACCAGTGCGAAAACCAGTTCCGCCTGCTGCGGCCCGAGGTCGACCTCCAGACCCGCATCGATGACGACGTCGCCACGCGCCTCGTCGACGTGGCGCCCGACCTCGGCCACGCATTGATCAACCTGCTCAGCAATGCGGCCGACGCCTCGCTCGCCGCCGGCAGCCGCGACGTCTCGATGCATGTCGCGCGCGCGGGCGGCATGGCCGAGTTCCGCATCCGCGACCACGGCATCGGCCTCGCGCCGGGCGCGGGCAAGGCGTTCCAGACCAGCAAGCGCGACGGCCTCGGCCTCGGGCTCGCGCTGGCGCATTCGACCGCCGAGCGGCTCGGCGGCGAACTGTCGGCGCAGCGCGCAGCCGATGGCGGACTGCTGCAACGATTGCGCATCCCACTCGCACCAGCGGAGAATCAGACCCCGTGAACGAACCCGCCCAACGCGTCATCCTGATCGACGACGACACCGTGTTCTCGTCGGTGCTGGCCCGTGCGCTGCGTGCGCGTGGTTTCGAGGTCGACACCGCGGCGGACGGCGCGAGCGCGCTGGCACAGGTGCGAGAGGCGAAACCCGATGCGGCCGTGCTCGACCTCAAGCTCGGCGCGGAGAACGGCCTCGCGCTGATCCCGGACCTGCTCGCCGCCCGTCCCGGCCTGCGCATCCTGCTGCTGACCGGCTATGCGTCGATCGCGACCGCGGTCGAGGCGATCAAGCGCGGCGCGCACGACTACCTCGCCAAGCCCGTGGACGCCGACCAGGTCGCGCAAGAGCTGCTCGGCGCGGCGACTCCCGAAGGCGTCGACGCCGGCGGGACCGACGAACTGCACACGCCGCCGCTGAAGCGGCTCGAGTGGGAACACATCCAGCGCGTGCTGGCCGAATCGGACAACAACATCTCCGAAGCCGCCCGCCGCCTCGGCCTGCACCGGCGCACGCTGCAGCGCAAGCTCGCCAAGCGGCCTGTTCGCGAGCGCGGATGATCGTTCCCCAGGCTGGTCGCGCGCAGCGCGGCCGGCTTGATTCCGAGGCAGATATGGCGCTGGAACGCCGGCCGACCTTCGGTCGTCCAGCCTACGGGTCCGGGTGCGCGCGCGTGGGCGGTGCGCGCACCATCGTGTCGAGCAGCCGCATGAGCGCGGCGTCGGGGTCGGGGCAGCGGCCCGTATGCACCGGCGAGGTCTGGATCATCGTGCTGCGCGGCGCGGTCAGCCAGTGGAAGCGCTCGCGCGCGGGCAGCCGCCCGATCGGTCCGCTTCCGTCGCCGCCCTCGCAGATCGCGGCGAACGCCGCGAGGTGCGCACGCACCGCGTCGAGATCGACGCCGGGATCGAGCGCGCGCAGCCGCGGCTCGTCGAGTTCGATGCGCGCCTGGATGAAGTAGGCGCGCTTGCACGACACCACCGCGCCATCGTCGCCGAGCTCGCCGCGCTCGACGCGCGGGACCACGCGGATCAACGCGTAGTCATACGCGTGCACGCAGCGCCTCCTCGAGGAATGCATGCGGTGCCTCGAGGCGCCGGCACAGGTAATCCGCGTACGCCGCGCGGTGCGCGGCGGGATTCGCGAACGGCGCATCTGCGCCGAGCCACGCGTCGGGCACCTGCTGCAGGATCCGCTCGATCACCATGCGCGACAGCCGCGCGCCGAGGCGGGCGTCGGCGTCGCGCAGCGCCGATGCGAACGGCAGCAGCACATGGTCGCGGATGCGCGCGAAAGGATCGGTCGCGCGTGCGAGGTAGCCGTCCCAGTCGTGGTGGAAGTACAGCGCGGCGCCGTGGTCGATCAGCCACAGGCGGCGATGCCAGACCAGCAGGTTGGTGTTGCGCGCGGTGCGGTCGACGTTGCTGACGAACGCGTCGAACCAGACGATCTCGGATGCGAGGTCCGCGTCGGGCTTCTCGACCACCGGATCGAACGTGATCGAGCCCGGCAGGTAGTCGAGCGCGAGGTTGAGGCCATCGCTCGCGCGGATCAGGTGCTGGATCTCGGGGTCGGGCTCGGTGCGCGCGAGTTCGGCGTCGAGGTCGACCAGCACGATCTCGGGCACCGGCAGGCCGAGCGCACGCGCGAGTTCGCCCGCGACGAGTTCGGCGACGAGCGCCTTCGCGCCCTGCCCCGCTCCGCGGAACTTCAGCACGTAGAGGCCGTCGTCGTCGCCCTCGACGATCGCAGGCAACGAGCCGCCTTCGCGCAGCGGGGTCACATAGCGGGTGGCGGCGATCGTCCTCACGCGCAGCGCCGACTCAACCGGCCAGCCGCGACGCGACGCGGGCAGGCACGCAGCGGCTGGTTCCTGTGGAGAGCATGCAACGAGTATAGCGAGCACCGGCAAGGCTGGCAGGCGCGAGCGCATTCTCGCAGGAGCCCACCTGTGGGCGATCGGCGCAGGAAACCTGGTGTTCGCGAATGCCCGAATTCCCGCTATCGCGCACAGGGTGCGCTCCTACGCAATCCCCATCGCAGGAGCCCACCCTGTGGCCGATCCGCACAGGAAGCCATCTGGGCTTTTCGCATCGGCGCGCATCGCGCACGGGGTGCGCTTCTACGGCGCGGTTTCGTCTCCGCCGGCGACCGCCTTGAGGCCGCGCTGTTCGAGCAACGGTTCGACTTCGGGATCGCGGCCGCGGAAGTCGCGGTACAGCGTGGCCATGTCCCTGGTGCTGCCGCGCGAGAGCACCATGTCGCGGAAGCGCTGGCCGTTCGCGGCCGTCATGCCGCCGTTGTCGCGGAACCAGTAGTAGGTGTCGTGGTCGAGCACCTCGCTCCAGAGGTAAGCGTAGTAACCGGCCCCGTATCCGCCACCCCAGATGTGCGCGAAATAGCTGGTGCGGTAACGCGGCGGCACCTCGGGCATGTCGACCTTGAACTTCGCGAGCGCGGACTTCTCGAACGCGAGCACGTCCTGCTTCGGCGCGTCGGCCGGCAACACGTGCCAGGCCATGTCGAGCAGCGCGGCGGCGAGGTATTCGGTGGTCGCGAAGCCCTGGCCGTAGGTGCGCGTCTTGCGGATCTTCCCGACCAGCGCGGCAGGCATCGGCTCGCCCGTCTGGTAGTGGCGCGCGAAGTTCGCGAACACCTTCGGGTCATTGGCCCAGTGCTCGTTGAACTGCGACGGAAACTCGACGAAATCGCGCGGCACGTTGGTGCCCGACAGCGTCGGGTACTTCACGTCCGAGAACATGCCGTGCAGCGCGTGGCCGAACTCGTGGAACATCGTGGTCGCGTCGTCCCAGCTGATCAGCGCCGGCTGGCCTTCGGCGGGCTTGGTGAAGTTGCAGACGTTGAACACGACGGGCCTGGTGCCGAACAGCCCGGACTGGCCGACGAAGTTGTCCATCCAGGCGCCGCCGCGCTTGCTGTCGCGCTTCCAGAAGTCGGCATAGAACAATGCGAGTGCGCTGCCGTCCTTGTCGAACACTTCGAACACGCGCACGTCCGGGTCGTACACCGGCAGGTCCTTGCGCTCCTTGAACGTGATGCCGTAGAGCTGCGTGGCGGCGTAGAACACGCCATCCTCGAGCACGCGATTGATCTCGAGATAGGGCTTGATCTGCGCCTCGTCGAGATCGTATTCGGCCTTGCGCACCTGCTCGGCATAGAACTGCCATGCCCACGGCGCGAGCTTGAACCCGCCGCCCTGCTTGTCGATCAGCGCCTGCATCTGCGCCGCCTCGCCGCGTGCCTTGGCGGTCGCGGCCGGCACCATGTCGGTCATCAGTGCGAGCGCGGCCTCCGGCGTCTTCGCCATCTGGTCGTCGAGCGTGTAGGTCGCGTAATTCGGGAAGCCGAGCAGCTTCGCGCGTTCGGCGCGCAGCACCGCGAGGCGCTGGATGATCTGGCGCGTGTCGTTGGCGTCGCCGCGCTCGGTGCGCGTGGTGGAGGCCTTGAACAGCGCCTCGCGCGTCGCGCGGTCGGTCAGCGAGACTTGCGGGGGCTGCTGCGTGGTGTTCTGCAGCGCGAGCATGAACTTGCCGTCCTTGCCGGCGGCCTTCGCGTCGGCGGCGGCCGCCGCGACCTCGGCGTCGGACAAACCGGCCAGCGCGGCCTTCGAATCGACCACCAGCGCCGCCGCGTTGCCGGCCGCGAGCAGCTTGTTGCCGAACTCGGTCGTGAGCGTGGATTCCTCGGTGTTGAGCGCGCGCAGCTTCGCCTTGTCGGCCTCGCCGAGCAGCGCGCCGGCGCGCACGAAGTTGCGGTAGTAGCGCTGGACGAGTTCGGACTGCTCGGCGTCGAGGCCGAGCGTCGCGCGCGTGTCGTGAAGCGTCTTCACGCGCTGGAACAGCTTGTCGTCGAGGTAGATCGCGTCGCGGTGCGCGGCGAGCTTCGGTGCGACCTCACCCTCGACCTTCTGCAGGGTCTCGTTGGTATCGGCGGAAGTCAGCGCGAAGAACACCGCGGCGGTACGCTGCAGCAACTGGCCGCTGCGCTCCATCGCTTCGATGGTGTTCGCGAACGTCGGCGCCTCGGCGAGCGCGGCGATCTTCGCGATCTCGGCGATGTGTTCGCGCATGCCGGCTTCGAGCGCGGGCTGGTAATCGGCGTCCTTGATGCGGTCGAACGGCGGCGCCTGGTACGGCAGCGTGCTCTTGGCGGCGAACGGGTTGCTCGCGGGCAGTGCCGTGGCTTCCTTCGCGATCGCGTCCTGCATCAGGATGCCGGCGGCGCCGAACAGGGCAAGGTTCATCGTCATGGTCAGGATTCGCGTGCGCAGCATCGAAGGCGTCCTTGGACAGCGGGTGGAGGGCGCCTGGCGCTGCAGCCGGCCGGACGCGGGGCCCTGCAGGGTACCCAAGCCGGGCCGGCGCCGCCATGTGCCGTTCGACCCCCGCGTGTCAGGCGGCCTCGCGCAGCTTCGCGAGCACGGGTTCGAGCACGGCCCAGACGTTGGCCAGCAGCGAAGGCTGCGCGGCCGCCTTGGGATGCAGCCCGTCGTCCTGCATCAGCGCGGGGTCGAGCGCGACGCCCTCGAGCAGGAACGGGACCAATGGCACGTTGAATTCGCCCGCGAGGTCCCGATACAAGGAACGCAATCCATCGCGGTATTGCGGGCCGTAGTTGACCGGCAGTTCGATGCCCACCAGCAACGCCTGCGCACCGGCGGCGCGGATCGCCGCGAGCATCCGCGACAGATTGGCTCGCGCGCTCGCGAGCGGCAGTCCGCGCAGACCGTCGTTGGCGCCGAGTTCGAGCACCACCAGCGCCGGCCGGTGTTCCGCCAGCAGCGCCGGAAGGCGCGCGAGACCGCCGGCGGTGGTTTCACCGCTGATGCTCGCGTTGACGACCTTGCGCGGCGGCCTGGCCGCCGCGAGGCGCGCCTCGAGCAAGGCCACCCAGCCCTGCTCCGGCGCGATACCGTAGGCAGCCGACAGTGAATCGCCAAGCACCAGCACCGGTGCGGCCGGGGCGGCCAGCGCCGGCACGGACCCGGACACGAACAACAGGACGAAGAGGAAGCGCAACATGATCGTGGACACCGGATTCGCACTCGAGGCCAGCGAGGTTAGCAAAGTCGTCGACGGTCCCGACGGCCGCCTGACGATCCTCGACCGCGTGAGCCTCGCGGTCGCGCACGGCGACAGCCTCGCGATCGTCGGCGCCTCGGGCTCGGGCAAGACCACGTTGCTCGGCCTGCTCGCGGGCCTGGACCGGCCGAGTTCGGGCACGATCGCGCTCGCGGGCGAACGTCTCGACCAGCTCGACGAGGAAGCGCGCGCGCGCCTGCGCCGCAGCCGCGTCGGCTTCGTGTTCCAGGGCTTCCACCTGTTGCCCGCGCTGAACGCCGAAGAGAACGTGATGCTGCCACTCGACCTCGACGGTCGCGACGACGCGCGCGAGCGCGCGGCCGAGGCGCTGCAGCGGGTCGGGCTCGGCGCGCGCCGGCACCACTATCCTTCGCAACTCTCCGGCGGCGAGCAGCAGCGCGTCGCGCTCGCGCGCGCGTTCGTGCACGGCCCCGGCATCCTGTTCGCCGACGAACCGACCGGCAACCTCGACCAGCGCACCGGCGGCGGCGTCGGCGACCTGCTGTTCGAGCTCAACCGCGAGCACGGCACCACGCTCGTGCTCGTCACCCACGACGCGAAACTCGCCGCGCGCTGCGCGCGCAGCCTGCAGCTGCGCGAAGGGCGCATCGCCGGGGACGGCGAATGAGGCCGCTCGCATTCGCGGCACGCAGCCTGCGCCGCGAGTTCCTGCACGCCGAGCTCGCGACACTCGCGCTCGCGCTGGTGCTCGCGGTGGCCGCGCTCGCAGCGGTGGCGACCCTCGCGACGCGGGTCGAACGCGCACTGGTCGCATCCGCGGCCGAACTCATCGGCGGCGACCTCGCGCTCGGCGCGAGCCAGCCGTTGCCGGCCGAACTCGTCGAGGAGGCCGAACGGCGCGGACTCGCGACCAACCGATCGGCCGAGTTCCCGAGCGTTCTGTTCGCCGGCGATCGCAGCCAGCTCGCCGACGTGCGCGCGAGCGATGCGGCGTTCCCGCTGCGCGGCACGCTCGAGATCCGCGATGTCGCCGGATCGCTGCGCGAGGTGCACGCGCCGCCGCCGGGCAACGTGTATGCCGAGCGCAGCGCACTGGTCGCACTCGGCCTGTCGATCGGCGCAACCGTGCAGATCGGCGGCCGCGACCTCGTCGTCGCGGGGGAAATCACCAAGGCACCCGACAACGGCAACCTGTTCCGGCTCGCGCCGCGCGTGCTCATGCACATCGACGATGCCGAGGCCAGCGGCCTGCTCGGCGTCGGCAGCCGCGCTCGCCATCGCCTGCTGCTCGCCGGGGACATGCCCGCGGTCGAAGACTATGCCGCCTGGGCAAAGACGCGCCTGCCCGATGGCGCGCGCATCACGACGATCGAGCAGGCGCAGCAGAACCTGCGCCGCGCGTTCGAGCGCGGCGAAAGCTTCCTGCGCCTCGCGGCGCTGCTCGCGGCGCTCCTGTCGGGCGTCGCGATCGCGCTCGCTGCGCAGCGGTTCGCGCGGCGCAAGACCAGCGAGGTCGCCTTGCTGCGCTGCCTCGGCGCGCGCCGTGGCGAGATCCTCGTCGCGCTGCTGCTCGAACTCGCGCTGCTCGCGCTGCCGGCCTGCCTGCTCGGACTCGCGCTCGGCCTCGGCCTGCAGCAGCTCGTGCTCGGGCTCGCGAGCGGCCTGCTGCCGGGCGCGGCGCCACCGCTGCCGTGGGGTCCACCGCTGGCCGCGTTCGCGGTCGGCCTCGCGGTGCTGTTCGGCTTCGCGCTGCCACCGTTGCTGCGCCTGCGCGACGTCGAACCGATGCGCGTGTTCCGACGCGACCTCGGCACGCGCGTGCGCCGCTTCGACGTGCTCTACCTGCTGCCGCTCGTGGTCGGCGCGCTGCTCGTGTTCTACGGTGCGGGCAACGCGCGCCTCGCGGGCACGCTCGCGCTCGGATTCGCAGCGGTCGCGCTCGCGACGTTCGTGCTCGGACTCGGCCTGCTCGCGCTGGTCCGGCGTGCTGCATCGCGCCTGCGCGGTGCATTGCGCTTCGGCCTCGCCAATCTCGCGCGCCGGCGCGCGCTGACCCTGCTGCAAACCGGCGCGCTCGCGCTGAGCCTGACCGCGCTCGCGCTGCTCGGCGTGGTCGGTCCTTCGCTGCTCGAACGCTGGCGCGCGGACCTGCCGCCGGAGACGCCGAACTGGTTCGTCGTGAACCTGCAGACCGACCAGCGCGACACGCTGCAGCAGCGCCTCGCGTCGCTCGGCGCGAGCAACCTCAACCTGCTGCCGCTCGCGGTCGGCAAGCTGGTGGCGATCAACGGCACCGAACCGCAGCTGCAGGATCCGGAGGAGCGCCGCGAGGCGGCCGATCGCGGCCAGGGCGAAATCCGCCTGAGCTGGAGCGAGGCGCTGCCCGAGGCGAACGAACTCACCGCGGGCCAATGGTTCGATGCGGCCACATCGGAACCGTCGGCGTCGGTCGAGCAGGTCTGGGTCGAGCGCTACGGCATCCGCCTCGGCGACACCCTGACGATCGGCATCGGCGAACGAGAAATCGAAGCGAAGGTGACGAGCCTGCGCAAGGTCGAGTGGGACGCGTTCCGCGCGAATTTCTTCCTGATGCTCGATCCCGCGACGGGCGCTTCCCTTCCGCACAGCCACATCGCGAGCTTCCATCTCGACGGCGACCATTCCGAAGCGCTCGCCGCGCTTTCGCGCGACCTGCCGAACCTGTCGCTGATCGATCTCAACGCAATCCTCGACCGCGTGCGCGACATCATCGGCCGCGTCAGCGCCGCGGTCTCGTGGGTGCTCGGCTTCAGCCTGCTCGCGGGCGTGCTGCTGCTGCTCGCGGCGCTCGCCGCGACCGCGGACGAACGCCGCTTCGAAGCGGCGCTGCTGCGCACGCTGGGCGCGCATGGCCGCCAGCTCGCGGTCGCGGTGCTCGCCGAGTTCGGCGCGCTCGGGCTGCTCTCGGGCGCGATTTC
>DAIOWG010000081.1:0-10478 GCA_036758645.1 Dokdonella sp.
GCGGTCGATCCGGAGCGCGAGCGCATCTCGCTCGGCATCAAGCAGCTCGAGCAGGATCCGTTCGGCCAGTTCATGGCGGCGCATCCGCGCGGCAGCATCCTGACCGGCACCGTGCGCGAAGTCGATCCGCGCGGCGCGACGATCGATCTCGGCGACGGCGTCGAGGGTTACCTGCGTGCGAACGACATCGCCAAGGAGCGGGTCGAGGACGCGACGCAGCACCTCAAGGTCGGCGACACGGTCGAGGCGAAGTTCACCGGGATGGATCGCAAGGGCCGTTCGCTGCAGCTCTCGATCCGCGCGAAGGACGAGGATGAACTGCAGACCACGCTCGAGGAGTACCAGAGCGCGAGCGGCGGCACCACCAAGCTCGGCGCGCTGCTCAAGGAGCAGCTCAACCGTTGAGACTTGCATGGGCGCGGGCTTCCACCCGCGCCCATGCCGATATCCGCGCGCACCGGCGACGGTGCGCGTTTTTTTGACAGGCACAGGCAATCCGGCATTCCAACGAGATGACCAAGTCCGAGTTGATCGAGGCCCTTGCACAGCGGCAGCGCCACCTGGCCGCGAACGACGTCGAGCTCGCCGTCAAGAGCGTGCTCGAACAGATGAGCCAGTCGCTCTCGCTCGGCGAGCGCATCGAGATCCGCGGCTTCGGCAGCTTCTCGCTGCACTACCGTCCGCCGCGCATGGGTCGCAACCCGAAAACCGGCGAATCGGTCGCGCTGCCGGGCAAGCACGTACCCCATTTCAAGCCCGGCAAGGAACTGCGCGAGCGCGTCAACGCCAGTGCGCAGCTCGCGACGACCGGCTCGGCCGAGCGCACACGCGAAGCCGGCGTCGCCTGAGCGACCTCGTCGTCGTGGCGGCTGAGTCGTCGTCCGAACGGCTATCATGCGCGGGCCCTCGTGTCCCCGCCGCCATGCCGAACGATTCCCGCACAGCGTCCAACCCCGCCATCTCCCGCCGGCTGCATCGGTCGCGCACTGCGCGCGGCACCGCCGCGGTCCACGCATGAGCGAACTCGCGCTGCTGTTCCTGTTGCTGCCGGTCGCGGCGCTCTCGGGCTGGATCATCGGGCGGCGCGGCAGCGAACGCAGTTCCGGAGCACGCGTGAGCGAGCTCTCGACGAACTACTTCCGCGGCCTCAACTACCTGCTCAACGAGCAGCAGGACAAGGCGATCGAGGTCTTCCTCAAGCTCGCGGAGATCAACCGCGACACGGTCGAGACGCACCTCGCGCTCGGCAACCTGTTTCGCCGCCGCGGCGAGGTCGACCGCGCGATTCGCGTGCACCAGCACCTGATTGCACGCCCCAACCTGAGCCAGGAAGAGAAGACCGTCGCGCTGCTCGAGCTCGGCGAGGACTACATGCGCGCGGGGCTGCTGGACCGCGCCGAAACACTGTTCAGCGACCTCGTCGCGATGGACGCGCTGGCGCCGTCCGCGTTGCGCCACCTGATCGGCATCTACCAGCACGAGCGTGACTGGGGCAAGGCGATCGAGCATGCGCGGCAGCTCGAACTGGCCAGCGACGAGTCGCAGGCCGCGACGATCGCGCAGTTCCAGTGCGAACTGGCCGACCAGGCGCGCGCACAGGGCAACTTCGAGGAGGCGCGCGCGCGCGTCGAAGACGCATTCGCGGTCGATCCGGACTGCGTGCGCGCGTGCATGATCCAGGGCCACGTGGAGGCGGCCGCGGGCAATCTCGAGGCCGCCATTCGTGCATTCGAGCGCGTGGCCGAACTGGACGTGGACTATCTCCCCGAGATCCTGTCGCCGCTGCTGGACTGCTATGCGCGCTCGCAGCGCATGCAGCGCGCCGAGGAATTCCTGGTGTCGATCACCGAGCGCTACCAGGGTGTTTCGCCCGTGCTCGCGCTGGCGCGCCTGTACGCGACCACGCGTGGCGAGCAGGACGCAGTCCAGTTCCTCAACCGCGTGCTTCGCCAGCGACCGTCGGTGCGCGCGCTGATGGCGTTGATCGACGTGAACCTGCACACCGCGAGCGGCGAGGCGCGCGAGAATTTCCTGATCCTGCGCGACCTGACGCGCCAGCTCGTCGAAGGCAAGGCGATGTACCGCTGCAACAAGTGCGGCTTCGGCGCGAAGGCGCATCACTGGCAATGCCCGAGCTGCAAGAGCTGGGGATCGGTGCGGCCGATCCACGGTGTGGTCGGCGAGTAGCGCATGGACGGACTTCCGTCCGCAGCGGCATTCGCGGCGCAGCTGGCCGCGACCTGCGCGCTCGCCTCGTTGCTGACCTGGCGTGCGATCCACTATGCGCGCAAGCGGCGACTGATCGACCTGCCGGGGCAGCGTCGTTCCCATCGCGTGCCGACGCCGCGCGGCGGCGGCATCGCGATCGTCGCGGCGATCCTCGTGTTCGGCCTGTTGCCCGCGGCGCTGCGCGACGCCGGCACGCTTCCAGTCGATGCGAGGCTGCTCGCGCCCGCAGTCGTGGCGGTCGCGCTGGTCGGGTGGCTCGACGACCATGGCGGCCTGTCTGCGCTTTTTCGGCTCGCGGTCCACTGCGCGGCCGCGGCGCTGGTGTTCGCGCTGCCGTTGCTGCACGCGCTGTCGGGCGCCGCGCCGACGGCGGGACTTGCGGTCTTCGCGGCCGCGCTCGTCACGCTCGCGATCGCATGGTCGGTGAACCTGCACAACTTCATGGACGGCATCGACGGCCTGCTGGTCGCGCAGTCGCTGTTCGTGTTCTGCGCACTCGCGGGGCTGCTCGCGCATGCGGGCGCCCGCGAGCCCGCGCAACAGCTGCTGGCGTGGGCGGCTGCCTGCCTCGGCTTCCTGCCTTTCAATTTCCCGCGCGCGCGCATCTTCATGGGCGACGTCGGCAGCGGCGTGCTCGGCCTGCTGGTCGGGGTTGCGGTGCTGTGGCAGGCCGGCACGCCCGGCATCGCCGCGGCGAGCGGACTCGTGCTCTGCTCGGCGTTCGTGACGGATGCGACCTGCACCTTGCTGCTGCGCATGCTGCGGGGCCGGCGTTGGTATAGTGCCCACCGTGAACACCTCTACCAGTGGCTGGTGCGGCGTGGCGGCACGCACGCGCGCACGGTCGCCCTCTACATGGCCTGGAACCTGCTCATCGTGCTGCCCGTCGTGTACTGGATGAACCGTTCGCCCGAGGCGCGCGCGGCCACCGGTTTCGGCGCGGCGGCTGCGGTCTACGCGGTCGCGGTCGCGCTGTGGTGGCACGGCAAGGCCGCATGCCTGCGCCAGGCGGGATCGCGGAGGCTGCATGCGGCTGCGTGAACTGATCGCCGGCATTCATCCGCGCCTCGCGGTCGTGCTGCACGACATGCTGATGGTGTGGCTCGCGTGGACCGTCGTCAGCATGCTGCGCTGGTCCCTCGCACCCAATCCCTCGCCGGTGTCGCTGTTCGGAACCGAGGTCTGGATCGTGCTCGCCGCACAGGGGCTGATCTTCTGGTGGACCGGCCTCTACCGCGGCCTGTGGCGCTTCGCGAGCGTGCCCGACATCTGGAACATCTTCCGCGCCTGCCTGCTGGGTGCGTTCGCGGTCGCGATCACGCTGTTCCTCTACAACCGCCTCGTCACGGTGCCGCGCACGGTGCTGGTCGTGTATCCGTTCGTGCTCGCGATCCTGCTCGGCGCGCCGCGGTTGCTGTATCGCTACTGGAAGGACAGCCGCATCGATTTCATCGCGCGCGCGCCGAGCGAGCGCGTGCTCGTTCTCGGCGCGGGCAAGGCCGGCGAGGCGCTGGTGCGCGACCTGCGCCGCGAGAACCGCTACCTGCCGGTCGGTTTCCTCGACGACAACGTGCAATTGCGCGGCTCGCGCGTGCAGGGGATCCCGGTGCTCGGCGTGCTGGAGCAGCTGCCGCAGCTCGCGCGCGAAACCGCGGCCGGCATGATCGTGATCGCGATGCCTTCGTCGGACAAGGCGCAGATGCGGCGTGCGGTGGAACTGTGCGAAGCGTCCAGCCTGCCGTTCCGCACCGTGCCGCGGCTCGAGGACGTCGTCTCGGGTCGCGCGAGCTTCAACGAACTCAAGGAAGTCGCGATCGAGGACCTGCTCGGCCGCGAGCCGGTGCAGCTGGACTGGACCGCGATACGCACCCAGCTCGCCGGAAGGCGCGTGCTCGTCACCGGCGGTGGCGGCTCGATCGGCTCGGAACTGTGCCGCCAGGTCGCGCGCCTCGGCGCCGAGTCGCTCGCGATTCTCGAACTCTCGGAATACAACCTCTACCTGGTCGAGCAGGAACTGCGACGCGACCATCCCGACCTGCTGCTGCAGGCCTGGATCGGCGACTGCGGCGACACCGCCACCTGCGAGCATGTGTTCGCGTCCTCGCGCCCCGAAGTGGTGTTCCACGCGGCCGCCTACAAGCATGTGCCGCTGCTGCAGGGCCAGGTGCGCGAGGCGTTCCGCAACAACGTGCTGGGGACTTGCGCGGTGGCGGAAGCGGCGGACCGCCACGGGGCCGACAACTTCGTGCTGATCTCCACCGACAAGGCGGTGAATCCGACCAGCGTGATGGGTGCATGCAAGCGCGTGGCCGAGATCTTCTGCCAGAATTTCGCGCAGCAATCGCGCACGCGCTTCATCACGGTCCGCTTCGGCAACGTGCTGGATTCGGCCGGTTCGGTGGTGCCGCTGTTCCGCGAGCAGATCCGCCACGGCGGTCCGGTCACGGTGACCCATCCGGAGATCACGCGCTACTTCATGACGATCACCGAAGCCTGCCAGCTGATCCTGCAGGCGTCCGTGCTCGGCAAGGGTGGAGAGATCTTCGCACTCGACATGGGTGAGCCGGTGCGCATCCGCGACCTCGCCGAGCAGATGATCCGCCTGGCTGGCAAGCACGAGGAAGGCATCCCGATCGTCTACACGGGGCTGCGCCCGGGCGAGAAGCTGTTCGAGGAATTGTTCCACCCGCAGGAACGCTACAGCGACACCGCGCACGCGAAGATCTTCCTCGCGCAACCGCGCAGCATGGCCTGGAGCCTGCTGACGACGCAGTTGCGGCAGGGCGAGCTCGCGGTGCGCGACTTCGACGAGGCGATGCTCAAACGCATCCTCGAACAACTCCTGCCCGAATTCGCCACCGGCAGCGGCGCGGTACCGGAAGCCGTGGTGCTCGAATTCGGCGCACGCATGAACAAGGACACGGCATGAGCAAGCGGTTGCGCAAGGTGGTTTTCCCGGTCGCGGGACTCGGCACGCGATTCCTGCCGGCCACGAAAGTGGTGGCGAAGGAGATGCTCCCGGTGCTCGATCGCCCGCTGATCCAGTACGCGGTCGACGAGGCGGTCGACGCGGGCGCGGACACGCTCGTGTTCGTGACCAACCGCTACAAGCATGCGATCGCCGACTACTTCGACAAGGCGTACGAACTGGAGAGCAAGCTCGCGCAGGCCGGCAAGGACGAGCTGCTCGCGCTGGTTCAGGGCACCCTGCCGCGCAATGTGCGCTGCGTGTTCGTCACCCAGCCCGAGGCGCTCGGTCTCGGGCATGCGGTGCTCTGCGCGAAACCCGTGGTCGGCGACGAGCCGTTCGGCGTGGTGTTGCCAGACGACCTGATCTGGAACGGCGAGGGCCCGGGCGCGTTGCGCCAGATGGCCGAGCTTGCCGCGCGCGAGGACTGCGGCGCGATCGCGGTCGAGGAAGTGCCGCGCGACCAGACCGACAAGTACGGCATCGTCGATGCGACGGTGGTGTCCGAGCGCGCTGCGAAGATCAATCTCGTCGTGGAAAAGCCCAAGCCCGACGTCGCGCCGTCGAACCTCGCGATCGTCGGTCGCTACGTGCTGCCCGGAAGAATCTTCGCCTTGCTCGAGCAGACCCGCCCCGGTGCCGGCGGCGAGATCCAGCTCACCGATGCGATCGAAGCGCTGCTCGCCGAGCAGCGCGTGCTCGCTTACCGCTTCGAAGGGACGCGCTTCGACTGCGGCAACAAGCTCGGCCTCGTGAAGGCGACGCTGGCGATGGCGCTGGCCGATCCCGCGCTCGCCGGACCGACGCGGGCGTATCTGGAGAAAGGGCTGAGGGCTGAGGGCTGAGGGCTGCGAACGCGGCCCGCCCGAGGATTTCGAGTCGATTGCATGCTGTCCTGGAGGGGCTCCGGCGTCGACAGGCCGGCAAGCTCATGCCCCTGCCGAGGCATCATGACCCCCAGCCCTCAGCCCCCACCTCTCAGCCCTCAGCCCTCAGCCCCGGCCCCGCAATGGATCTGAGCCACATCCTCAATCACCTCGGCGAAGAGCGCGAACGCTGGCATGGCGCAGTGGCGCCGCCGATCGTGCAGTCCTCGATCTTCGCGTTCCCGAGCGTGGAAGCGATGCGCGCGGGGTTCCGCGACGAGCTCGGCCAGCACGTCTACACGCGCGGCAACAATCCGACCGTCGAGATCCTGCGCCGCAAGGTCGCCGCACTCGAAGGTGCCGAAGACTGCCTGATGTTCGGCAGCGGCGCGGGCGCGGTGTCGGCCGGCGTGATCGCGTGCCTTGCGGGCGGCGACCACGTGGTCTGCGTCGCGCGACCCTACAGCTGGACACGAGCGGTGCTGAAGGACCTGCTCGGGCGATTCGGCGTCGCGACCACCTTCGTCGATGGCACCGACAGCGCGCACTTCGAAGCCGCGCTGGCCGATCGCACGCGCCTGATCGTGCTCGAAAGCCCGAACTCGCTGACGTTCGAGCAGCAGGACCTCGCGGCGGTCGCCGCGCTCGCGCGCGCGCGCGGCATCCTGACCCTGTGCGACAACAGCCACGCGACGCCACTGAACCAGTCGCCGCTCGCGCTCGGCATCGATCTCGTCGCCCATTCGGCCACCAAGTACCTCAATGGCCACAGCGACGTCGTCGCCGGCGCATTGTGCGGAAGCGCCGAACTGATCCGCAGGGTGTTCCGCGGGCCTTACATGACGCTGGGCGCGATTCTCGCGCCCCACGATGCCTGGCTCGTGATCCGCGGGCTGCGGACGCTGCCGCTCAGGATGGAGCGGATCGCCGCAACCACGGCGCGCGTGCGCGAATTCCTCGAAGCCCACCCGCGCGTGCGCACCGTGTATTCACCGCAGGCGAGCGACAACCCGCAGCTCGGCCTCGGCGAGCGCCAGTTGCGCGGCGCGAGCGGCCTGATCACGATCCAGCTCGATGCAGAGGACGTCGCCGGGGTCGAGCGCTTCTGCGATGCGCTGCGCCGATTCCTGATGACGGTGTCGTGGGGCGGCTACGAGTCGCTCGCGTTTCCGGTTTGCGCGGTGCATGCCGCGGCCGCACCGATGCATCCGGCCGGCGCGGCTTCGCTCGACCTCGTGCGCCTCTCGATCGGGCTCGAGGACGCGGACCTGCTGATCGCCGATCTCGACGCCGCGCTCGCGCGGATCTGAATCCGGGTTTCAGATGGTGAACAGGCGCCAGGCGACCACGAGCGCCGCGACCCCGAATGCGACCAGCAACAGCGAAACGATCGTGAGCATGCGCACGACGCGCAGCGCCGCCTCACCATGGCGCACGCGCGTGTCGCGCAGCACGCGTGCACCGCTGACCGGCCAGCGCTGCTGCGCCGCGGCTGCGCGCGCGCGCAGGGCTGCAGCCGCGCCGAGCACGAGCAGGCACGCGCCGCTCGCGATCGCGCTGGCGCCGATCCATGCCCGCAACTGCTCGACCAGCTGCGCGGGCGGCAGCGTGGTGGAGAAATCCGAGAGCCAGTGATGGAACGCGATGACGAGCACGAGCGCGAGCACCGTCGCGAGTGCGAGCACGATGGCGGTGATGCGTCGCAGCCGCAGGTCGGCCGGCTGGATCCCGTTGTCCATGCAATCTCCCCGATGTCCGCCGAACGCGCCATGAGCGAGCGCCACGCCTGCGCCCGCCGCACTATAGCGAACGCATTGCGCGACCGGCGTGCCGCCCATCGCGCAAACGCCGCGCTGGTCGCCGCTGCTATGCTCGGCGCATGAAACGACTGCCTGTCCTTGCGATCCTCGCGGCGACCCTTGCGGCCTGCCAATCGATGCCGGCGACCAGGCGCACGGTCGTCGGCGCGACCGCGGCGACACCGCTCACCGGCGTGTACGACAACCACGCGCAAGTCTGGCGCGCACGCGGGCGGGGGGCGGACATTCCCTCGCCGCACCTGCGCGTCGGGATCGAGGCGACGCCGGATCGCGAATGGTCGATATGGACGCTGAAATTCGATTCCGGCGTCTCGCTCGAGGCGATCTGGGCGGTGCGTCGCAGCGAACAGGCCGGCACGCTCGTGCTGGTGCCGCATCGCGCGCTGGTGACTTCTCCCGCACGCGGCAAGGACTTCGATCCGGCGCAATGGGCCGCACTCGATGCCTGCAGCCTGCGCGGCTCCGAGGATCCATCGTCGATGCGCGCGCAGGCGGACCCGGCCGCATGTACCGCGCTCGCGCCGGGCATCGGCGCGCAGGCCGCGTTGCTGCCGCTTGCGATCGAACACCAGGGAGAATGGTTGCGCGTGCGCGTGTATGCGGACCAGGCGCGTGGTCCGGATGCGCGCGAGGAGCTGCGTCGGGTCCGCGTCTACGGCGGATGGGCCGCGATCAACGGCGGGGGGCCGCGTGCGTCGGCGGACAGCAGCGACTGGCACATGGACCGTTCGATCCAGCTCGCGAGCGAAGGCGGGCGAGTCGCGCTCAACTGGCGCGACGGCCAGCCTTCGGGCTACGCGTTGCTGCTCGAACGCCTCGCCTACCGCGACGGCGAGGTGCCGGTGCTGAAACTCTCGATCATCGACGAGGCGACCACGCAGGCACTCGCCTATGCGTGGGCCGATCCGGACGCCGCGCGCATCGGCATCAATCTCGGCTGGGTGCAGGTGGGGCTCGAGCGGGATGCGGTATCGGTCGCGCCTGCGCCATGACGGCGGAACCGATCCACTGGTCCGACTTCGAGAAGGTGCTGCTGGTGGCCGGAACGGTCACGCGCGTGGAGGCATTTCCCGAAGCGCGCAAGCCCGCGCTCAAGCTCTGGGTCGACTTCGGGCCCTATGGCGAGAAGAAGACCAGCGCGCAGATCGCGTCGCTGTATGTGCCCTCGCAGTTGCTCGGACGCCAGGTCGTCGGGGTGATCAATTTTCCCGAGAAGCAGGTCGGTCCGTTCCGCTCGCAATTCCTGCTCACGGGCTTCCAGACCGACGAAGGCGTGGTGCTCACCGCGATCGAGCGCCCGGTGCCGAACGGAACGCGCCTGGCCTGACGCCTGCGGCCGCGACCGACCGGCGGGATCGATGCACGCCTTGCCGCATGCCACTTGCACGCGCGATCGCGACGCAGCAATGTGCGCGGCTCCCTTCCCCGGTACTTCCCGCATGACGCCACGCCGCTTGTTCGCCACCTGTGCGCTGCTCGTCGCGCTGCCTTTCACGCACGCGCACGCGACTCCCGCGCAGGTGCAGGCATTGCAGCAGGTCAACCGCGACATCTGGGAACCGTTCGTGCGCGGCGTCGGCGACTTCGACGAAGCAGCGTGGTCCGGCGTACGTTCGCGCGACTTCGTCATGGTGCAGAGGGGCAAGCCGCAATTCCTCGACCACGACTTCTACATCGAGGATTCGGCCAAGGTGATGCGGGAGCTGAAGCAGGCCGGTACGCGGCTCGCACTCGAAGTGCGCTTCGAGGAACGCATGACCGACGGCCAGTACAGTTCCGAACGCGGACTGGTGCGCACGACGATGACCGAGGCCGGCAAGCCAGCGCGCACGTTCCACAGCCGCTTCCATGCGATCTCGCGGCTCGAGCACGGCCACTGGCGCGTCCTCACCGAATACCGCACCCCGGCCGGTCCCGATGCGGAACAGGCCTGGTCCGCCGCGTTTCCGATGGCGTCGGTGGCGGCCACGCTCAAGGAGTGAGGCTGCCTGCTGCGCGCGCTCGCGGCGTGCGCGGCGCCGCCCGGCGATCGGCCGCTGGCCGTCAAACCGCCTCGAGGATCCCCGCCGCGCCCATGCCGGTGCCGATGCACATCGTGACCATGCCGACCTTCTGCTTGCGCCGGCGCAGGCCGTGCACGAGTGTCGCGGCACGCACCGCACCGGTCGCGCCGAGCGGATGGCCGAGCGCGATCGCGCCGCCGAGCGGATTGACCTTCGAAGGATCGAGGCCGACCTCGCGGATCACCGCGAGCGCCTGCGCCGCGAACGCCTCGTTGAGCTCGATCCAGTCGAGCCGCTCCTTGTCGAGCCCGGCCAGCGCGAGCGCCTTGGGTATCGCGGCGATCGGGCCGATGCCCATGATCTCGGGCGGCACGCCGGCGACCGCGTAGGACACGAAGCGAGCGAGCGGCGTCAATCCGTACGACTTCACGGCGTGCTCGCTCGCGAGCAGCAGCGCGGCGGCGCCGTCCGACATCTGCGAGGAATTGCCCGCGGTGACGCTGCCACCCAGGCGGAACACCGGCTTGAGCTTCGCGAGCCCCTCGAGGCTGGAATCGGCGCGCGGACCTTCGTCGACGCAGACCGCTCGTCG
>DAIOWG010000082.1:0-10426 GCA_036758645.1 Dokdonella sp.
GACAGGCGTTTCGCGCGGCGCCGTGGCGACCTCGCGACGTGCATGCGCGCAGTGCCACCGTTGCGCCGATCGCCGCACGCGCATGCGCAAGCGAGGCAGCACGCAATCACCACGATCGCATCCTGCTGCAGGAAATAACGCATGTTTCGCGTTCGCGCGATGCCGGATGTCCGCAGACGCCCAGACGGATGGACGTCCATACGGAATGTCGGTCCGGCGCTCTCGGAAGGGTCGCTGCGACGCTCGCGGAGGCGTTTCGGAGGGGTGCGGGAACTGCTTGTTTAGCCTCAGAAATTTGTTGACACGCGCGCTTGACAGTAATAGTTTCTGCGCCGGCGTGACGAAATGACAAAGGAATCATGACGGCAACACGCTTCATCGATCCCTACATCGAACACGGTACGAAGGCCGGCTCGGTGAAGAAGATCACGGTGTCGGTCCCGTTCCACGTACTGAAGCTTCTGTCCGACGAACGGACCCGCCGCCAGGTCGGCAACTTGCGCCACGCCACCAACAGCGACTTGCTGTGCGAAGCATTCCTTCACGCTTTTACTGGGCAACCACTGCCAACTGACGAGGAGCTAAGACGCGATATGGCCATGAAGAAAGCAGCTGCAAAGCGGAAACCCGCCAAGAAGGCCGCCGCCAAGAAGTCGGCGAAGAAGACCACCGCCCGCAAGACCACCGCGCGGGCCAAGACCGCAACCGCCCGCAAGACCGGCGCTGCGAAGAAGCCGGCGGCCAAGAAGAGGGCCGTGAAGAAGGCGGCCAAGAAGGCCACCGTGAAGAAGGCCGCAAAGAAGGCCAAGTAATCACGACTCGGGCCGGCCACCGCGAGGTGGCCCGGTCCAGCTGACGGCCCGCTCCTTCGTGGCCGGGCCGATCAGCAAACGTGACACCGCATCAACGCGACATCGCTGCACGAAAGCAAAAGCTTCATTCGGAAACCGAATTACTCTCCCTGCGGATACGCCCAGCGCAGGGAGAGGATTTCCCTCCCCTCCCGCGTCACCCCTCCCGATCGCTCCCGCCTGGCCACCCGATCAAAGCCGCACGCTCGCGGCTGGTCGCCGTGCTCGATCAACGTGACAGCAGGATCGCGAGCGGCTGCGCTTCGGGCATGCGCTCGGCGATGATCTTCGCGCAACTCAGCAGCGGCACCGCGATCAGGAGTCCGGTCGCACCCCATGCCCATCCGAGCACGACCAGCGCGAGCAGCACCATGACCGGATCGAGCGCAAGCCTGCGACCGACGAGGTGCGGCGTGACGACCTGTCCCTCGATCGTGTGCAGCACGAGGAAGGCGGCGGGCCCGGCCAGTGCGTCCCACGGCGAGCTGAACTCGACGAAGCCCGCGAACGCGAGCAGCACCGCGGTGACCAGCGGGCCGATGAAGGGCGCGTAGTTGAGCAGCGCCGCAATGCCGCCCCACAGCAGCGGGTCCGGCACGCCGAGCAGGTACAGCACGATCGCGGTGGCGATGCCGAGACCGGCGTTGATCAGCGTGATCGTGATCATGTACAGCGAGAGTTCGTGCTGCGCCTGGCGCGTGGCCGCGACGAGGTCGCGTTTCGCGCGCAGGTGCGGCGCGAGCGTCACGAACTTGCGCAGCAATCCGTCTCCGTGCAGCAGGAACAGGAACGCGAGGAAGATCGTGACGACGATTTCCGCGATCAACGCGGGGGCCGCCGCCATCGCCTGCGCGGCGAGGCTCGGGGTGGTGTCGACGACCTGTTTCCGGTCCTCGCCGTCGATGGTGGCCAGCTTGCCGAGTTCCTCGGTCGCCTTGGTCGCCGCCTGCAGCGGCCTGCGCAGTTCGCGCAACGACGACTCGAGGTGCGTCATCGCCCTTGGCGCGCGCGCCGCCCATTCGCGCGCGGGCTGCGCGAGCGCTCCGAACACCGTGCCGAGCAGGGTCACGACGAACGCGATCGCGAGCAGCGAGCCGATCACGCGCGGGATGCGCCAGCGCTCGAGCAGCCTGACCGCGGGCGCGAAGACCAGGCCGATCAGGATCGCGACGAGGATCGGCACCAGCACGACATCGGCGAGCACGCAGGTATAGACGACGAGGAACGCGACGATCACGCCGAGCAGGCGCCTGCATCCCGCGACGGGATCGATGCCTTCCGTCGCGGGTGGTGGGGCCGCGGCGACGACCTCCGCGATTTCCGCCGCGGGAGCCGCATCGATCGCGGCCGCGGCCGTTGCTGCGGCCTCACCCCCCGTCGGCGCACCGGGCGTGGCGGGCGGAACGGTATTCATGCATCGCCCTCGGCCGGTGGATTGCGTTCGTGCAGCAGGCCGCTGCCGACGATCAGCGCGCCGAGCGGCAGCCTCAACATGCCGATGATGCGCAGCAATCCGCTGCCGGCACGCAGCACGCCGCGTACCGGGACGCGAGCGGCGAGCAGACCCGCGCCGAAGCCGCTGCCGAGCAGCCACGCACCACGATGGCGGCGCAGGCGTGCGCGCAGTCGCGCGATGCCCGAGTGGCTGCGAGCGCGCAGGTACAGCACGCGCGCTTCCGCGAGCCGCGCTTCGCGCAGGCGGTCGCGGCGGCTCATGTCGGCGCGTGGCCGACGCGTTGCAGCAGCCGACGCGTGCGCGGCAGGCCGAGGTCGCGCCAGCAGTTGCGCATCTGGTAGAGCACGATGCCGATGCCGACGAGGTTGGCCAGCGCGACGCTGCCGATGCCGAAGAACACGCTGCCGGTGAGCTCGAAGATGCCGCCGATCGCCTGGAACGCGCTCGCGGCGAGCCACGCACCCACGCCGAGGAACACCAGTGCGAACGCGAGCCACAGCAGCAGCATCGCACTGCTGCGAGCGAGCCGCAGCTCGGCGCGCAACAGCGCGAATGCGGCGCCGATCGCATGCACGGCGTGAGTGACCGCATCTCGCGCGGACGCGACGTCGTCGGCGACGCCGCCCGCCGCGGGCTCGGGATGCGGTGGCAGTTCCGGGGTCCGCCCGCCCTCGGATGGCGCGTCCATCGTCAGCGGCGACGCATCGCGCGCGACACGATCACGCCTGCGACGAACGCGATGCCGAACGCGGCCAACGGGTGTTCGCGCACCTGCTCGCCGATCGCGCTGCCGAGCGTGCGTGCGCCTTCCCCGAGGCGCGCGCCGGCGTCGCGCAGGTCTTCCTCGAGGCGCGCGCCGTTGTCGCGCAGCTTGTCGCGCAGCCGATTGAACTCGCCCTTGCCCGCATCGATGCTCTCGCCGACGGCGTCGACGACTTCTTCGCCGGCGTCGTCCAGTTGCTCGCGTGCTTCACGTAGGCTGGCCATGGTGGATCCTCCTTCGCTGATGGGTTCCCGCCCGCATCGCGGCGACCACGACGGCTCGGCACGGGAGCGCAGCATAGGGCGATCAAACTGAACCGCCGGCCGCCGCAGCGATGGCGGCGTGCAGCGTGCATCGCCTGCCCGAAGGGTGCGGCGCTGTATCGAGGGGACGCGGGACGCTCCCTCGCGTGGATGGCCGAGCCTGCATCGCGACGTGCGCCGTGCCCGCCCCGGCCACGCGGCGATCGTCGACACCCGACGCACGGTGCCTGCCCGGGATTCGGCGCACGCCGGCCGCGGATCAATGGCGCGCATTGTGCATCCGGTCCGATACGTTACTCTTGTGCCCGCGGCGTCGCCGCGGATGTCCATGTCTTTGCGGAGGGTGGGGATATGCCGGAATCCATCGGCAAGTGCGACATGACTATCGGCCGGTTGGCCAGGCGCGATCGCCAGCGTGGCGTGGCAAAGGGCCCGCTGGTCGCGATCGTGCTCGGCCTCGCGCTGGTCGGTGCGGCGGCCTGGTGGTTCCTGCTGCGCCCGGCCCCGCTGGCGACCGCGCCCGGCGCCGGCACGTCAGCCAGCGCTCCCGCCGACGCCAACGTGCCCGATGCGGCGGCCACCGCCGCGGCACCCGCTCCCGACAGCCTCAGCGTCAACGATCTCTACCGCGAAGCGCGCACCGCGATGAGCGAGAACCGGATGGTCGCGCCGCCAGGGCGCAACGCACTCGAGTACTACCTCGCGATCCTCGCGCGCCAGCCCGACGACACCGGGGCGACCGACGCGTTGCGCGAGCTGTTCCCGTTCGCCACCGGCAGCGCGGAGGACCAGATCAACAGCGGCGACTTCGCCGAAGCCGACCGCATCATGAACCTGCTCGCGAAGGCCGATCCGAGCAATTACACCTTGACGATCCTGCGCAGCAAGCTGGATTCGAAGCGCCGGCTGGCCGAACGCGAGCTCGCGCAGAAGGAGCAGCAGGAAGCCGCTGCCGCAGCGGCGGCGGCACGTGCGCAGGCTGCGCCCGCCGCCACCACGGGTGCGACAGCCACGGCCGGCGAGGCCGCGCCGGCCGCGAGTACGGCTGCTCCCGCGACCGCGCCCGCTCCGGTCGCGAGCACGACGCCGCCGCCGGCCGCAACGCCGCCGCCGGCACCCGCGCCGGAGCCGGTCGGAGAGACACGCGACGCACGCGTCGTCACGCCGCCGCGTCCTTCCTATCCGCCCAACGCGGTGCGCAATCGCCAGAACGGCTGGGTCGAAGTCGAGTTCACGGTCACCGAAAGCGGCAGCGTGCAGAACGTGCGCGTGGTGAGTTCGGAGCCGCCGCGCGTGTTCGACCGCGAGGCGATCCGCGCGGTGCAGCAGGCGAAGTTCGAAGCGAGACTCGAACGCGGCCAACCGGTGTCGTCGACCTTGCGCCGTCGCATCGAATTCAAGCTCGGCAACTGAGCCACGTGCGTGGCCCGATGCCGGAACGGTTCCGGCGTCGGGCAGGCGCAAGACAGGATCCCCACGGCGAGGGATCGGATGAAGAAGCCACGCGGTTTCGCGGCCGCGCGCCCCTGTCACGCCTGCGCGTGAACCGTCAGATTCGGACAATGCGGGCTGGCCGCGCGCGCCGCGCTCAGCCGCCGGTGCGGTCGCTGTCGTCTTCCTCGTCGAGCCCGGCCCAGTTGACTTCGGGCAGGCCGAGGTAGCGGTCGAGCAGCATCGGCAGCAGGCCGGACGGCAGTGCCGATTCGCAATTCCAGAGCATCACCACGCCGAGGCGATCCTCGGGCAGGAACGCGATCATCGCGCGATAGCCCTGCACCGCGCCCGCGTGGAACACCATCGTGCGCCCGGCGTAGTCGTAGATGCGCCACCCGAGCGCGTAGCGCGCTTCATTGAGCCGCCCGCGTCGCCATGGCGAGGAGCGAGTCTCGCGCTGGGTCTCCACCAGCGGCGCATGCAGTACCTCGAGCAGGTCGTGCGAGAGCACGTCCGGGCGACCGCCCATCTGCGCGATCAGCCATTGCGACATGTCGCGCACGCTCGCGTTGACACCGGCGGCGGGCGCAACGCGGTAGTAGTTCTCGTTCGGGAGGAACGCACTCCAGCCCGCGTTGCCGCGGCGATGCGGACGCGCCCACTTGGGCGAACCGAGCAGCGCGTCGCGTCCGTAGGTGGCGCCGTGCATGCGCAGCGGATGGAACAGCCGCTTCTCGACCTGGTGCGAGAAGAAGTCGCCGGTGGTCGCGAACGTGATGTCGCCGACGAGACTGTAGGCGATGTTCTGGTAGTTGTAGCAGTCGCCGACCGGGCAGGTCAGCGGCACTTCGTGCAGGCGCCGGACCAGCAGTTCGTAAGGTTCATCCTGTTCGAGCAGGCGGTCGTAGGTGTTGTGCGGCAGCCCGACGCGATGGCTGAGGATGTCGCGCACGGTCACGCGGTTGCCGTTCGCGACGTCGCTCAGCGTGAAGGTCGGCAGCAGGTCCGCCACGCGCGTTCCCCAACCGAGCCGGCCTTCCTCGACGAGCAGGCCGGCCATCGCGGCCGCGAATGCCTTGGACAGCGACGCGACGCGGAACACCGTGTCGCCGTCGATCGGCTCGCGCGTCTGCCAGTCGGCGAAACCGATGCCGCGCTCGAGCACGACGCGGTCGTCCTTGACGATCGCGGTCGCGAGGCCGGCCACGTCCCCGGTCGATTCGATGCCATCGAGCCAGCCGTCGAAGTCGCGCACGACCGCCCGGATGTCGCGCGAGATCGAGCGCTCGTCGACGACCGGCACGATCACCGGCAGCGACTGCACGACGTTCTTCGCGCGCGTGCCGGCGCGCACCTTGCGTCCGGGCGTCGAGCGCACGCTGTGGCTGTCGGACGCTGCCTTCGCGCGCCTGGCCTTGCTGGCCGGTGCCTTCGCGCCGGTCGTGGACCTGCTCGCGGGAGCCGACGCGGCGGACGGCGCGGCGAACACGGGTGCGGCGGCGAACAGCGCCAGCGCGAGGGCCGCGGAAAGTGCGGCGGCGGTGTACGGGGTACGGCTCAAGTCCAACTCCGGGGGTCGCGGGACCCGCGTGATATGCTGCGAAACAGGCCTATCCTAGCAGTTTCGGGCCAGCGGATCGGCGTCGCGGCGGCATTGCGCCGCGCACGCAGGTCGAAACCGACGACCGCGGCGGCGGGCGCACAACGAGGGGGATTCACGCGATGGGCTCGCTCATTTTCCTGGTCATCCTGGTCGGCCTCGCGCTGTACGCGATCGGCCTGTACAACGGGCTCGTCGGAGGGCGCAACGCGTACAAGAATGCGTTCGCGCAGATCGACGTGCAGCTCACGCGGCGTTACGACCTGATTCCGAACCTGGTCGAAACCGCCAAGGGCTACATGAAGCACGAGCGCGAGACGCTCGAGGCCGTGATCCTCGCGCGCAATGCCGCGGTGTCGGGCCTGTCGGCCGCCAAGGCGAATCCCGGCGACGCCGCCGCGATGCAGCAGCTCGCGGGCGCCGACAACGCGTTGACGCAGACACTCGGACGCCTGTTCGCGTTGTCGGAGGCCTATCCGGACCTCAAGGCCAACCAGAACATGATGCAGCTCAGCGAAGAGCTGACCACCACCGAGAACAAGGTCGCGTTCGCGCGCCAGGCTTACAACGACGCGGTGATGGACTACAACAACCGCCGCGAGATGTTCCCGGGATCGGTCGTCGCGAACATGTTCGCGTTCGCGCCCGCCGAACTCCTGCAGATCGAATCGGAAACCAAGCGCGACGTTCCGAAGGTGTCGTTTGGCTGAGAGCGGGAGTAGGGAACGGGAAACAGGAGAGCGGGGAGCGGCGGCACGGAATCCCCTTTGACCCTTCCCGTTCCGCATTCCCCATTCCCGGCCGCCGACCATGAACTTCTTCGCGCACCAGGCCCAGGCGCGGCGGCAGACGCGTCGCATGCTCGTGATGTTCGCGCTTGCGGTGATCGTGATCGTCGCCGCGATCGATGCCGTGTTGCTGGCGGTGTTCGACCGGGGCGGTGAAGGCATCGGGCCGGGCGGACTCGCGCTTGCGAGCGCGGCGGTGCTGCTCGTGATCGCCCTCGGGTCGCTGTACCGGATCGCGACGTTGCGCGGGGGCGGGGCGGCGGTCGCGCGCCAGCTTGGCGGTACGCAGGTCGGCGGCGGTACGCGCAGCTTCGCGCATCGCCGCCTGTACAACGTGGTCGAGGAGATTTCGATCGCGGCGGGCGTGCCGATGCCCGAGGTGTTCGTGCTCGAGCAGGAAGCCGGCATCAATGCGTTCGCATCGGGCTACGCGCCGAGCGACGCGGCGATCACGGTCACGCGCGGCGCGCTCGAGAAGCTCACGCGCGAGGAACTGCAGGGCGTCATCGGACACGAGTTCAGCCACGTGCTCAACGGCGACATGCGCCTCAACATCCGCCTGATCGGCGTGGTGTTCGGGATCGTCGTGATCGCGACGATCGGCCGCAAGATCGCCGAGCTCGCGGCCCACGGGCGCGGCAAGGACGCGGCCGCTCCCGCGCTGATCGGACTCGCGCTGTTCCTCGTCGGCTACATCGGCGTCGTGCTCGCGCGCATGATCAAGGCTTCGGTGTCGCGCCAGCGCGAGTATCTCGCCGACGCCTCGGCGGTGCAGTTCACGCGCCAGACCGAAGGCATCGCGGGTGCGCTCAAGAAGATGGCCGGCCTCGCCGAGGGTTCGCGCCTCGCGAGCGGCGAAAAGGAAGAGGTCGCGCACATGCTGTTCGGCGACGGCATCGGCTACTCGGCGCTGTTCGCGACTCACCCTAGGATCGAGCTGCGCATCAAGCGACTCGATCCGGCGTTCGACCCGGAGCAACTGGAGCGCATCGCCGCGGCCTGGACGCATCCGGTGCGGGTCAACGGCGACGCGCGCGAGGAAGCAGGTGTCTCGATTGCGGGCTTCGCACCTGCGGTTCCGATCGAGGGAAGACGCGAAGCGCCCGCACCGGCGTTGCCGGCGGCCGATGCCCGGCTCGAGCTGTCGCCGGCCGCGGTCGTCGAGCAGGTCGGCAACCCCGGCAGCGACGATCGCCGCGCGGCGCGCGCATTGCGCGACACGATTCCCGCATCGTTGCGCGAAGCGGCGTGGCAGGGAGGGCAAGCGCTCCCGCTGGTGCTGGCGCTGGTGCTCGATGCGCAGCCGGCGGTGCGCGAGCGCCAGCTCGAGCTGGTCGCCGAACGCCACGACGCGGGCACGCGCGACCTCGTCGCGGCGCTCGCGCTCGAACTCGACGGGCTGCACCCGATGCAGCGCCTGCCGCTCGCCGCGCTCGCGTTCCCCGCGCTGCGGCGTCGGCCGCGTGCCGACGTGCATGCGGCGGCGGCGAGCCTCGAGGCGCTGATCCATGCGGACGGGCGCGTGGGGCTCGACGAGTACTGCCTCGCGACGCTGGTGCGGTTGCAGGTGATCGAATCGCTCGACCCCGCGCGCAACACGCGCATCGGGCGCGTGAAGCTTCCCGCGGTGGAAGCCGAGCTGCGCGACCTGCTCGCAATCCTTGCGCGGCATGGCCACCACGACGAAGAGTCGGCGCGGAGGGCCTGGGTCGAAGGCATGCGCGAGGCGCTCCCGGGCGCGACGGCGCGCTTCGCGCCGCCGGAACGCTTCGTCGAAGCGCTCGATCGCGCGCTGCCGCGGCTCGACCTGCTGGCTCCGGCCGGCAAGCAACTGGTGGTGTCGGCGATGACGCGCGCGATCAGCGCCGACGGCGAGGTCACGGTGGCTGAATCCGAACTGTTGCGCACGGTCTGTGCCGCGTTGCATTGTCCGCTGCCGCCGTTGCTGCACGGCGCGGCCTGAGCGGACTGCCGCGCCGGCCCGGCGGCTGTTGCAGCAATTGCGATTTGCGCGCACCGTCATGTGGCATCGGGCAGACTCGCGTCCATGAACCTGCACGTCTCCCTCCAGCGGCAAACCGACGAACTCCTGCAGCGGCCGAACCTGCGGCTGCGCATCGGCGAGCACGTCGTGGATCTTGGCGCACTGCGCGTGTTGACGCGCCCGGACCATCCCCGCCTGACCAGCAAGGCCGCCGCGGTGCTCGTCGAACTGGTGCGCCATGCCGGCAACACGCTCACGCGCGACGACCTGCTCGACCGCGTCTGGAAAGGTCGCTGTCCGACGCCCGACGTCCTGACCCAGGCGATCAAGGAGCTGCGCCGCGCGTTCGACGACGACCAGCGCACGCCGCGTTACATCGAGACGATTCCGAAAGTGGGTTACCGCCTGCTCGCGCGGGTGCTGGTGGTCGAATCGCACGAAGGCGGCGTGTTCGTCGAGGTCGAGGAGCTGCCGCCGGGCGACGTCGCGGACGCGGCCGCCGACAGGGAGCAGGCGGTCACCACCCCGCGTGCGCTTGCTGGCTCGTCGCGCCCGCGCACGGGCGCGCTCGTCGCCGTGCTCGCGATCTGCGTGCTCGCACTCGCAAGTGTCCTGTTCGTGCGCCCGCGCAAGGACGCGCCGGCCGCGCATGCGGTGACGTCGTCCGCAGCACCGGCGCAGGGCGGGTGGCACGCGCGCGACCTGCGCGCGCTGACGTCCGACCCGGGCGCGGAGCGCCGGCCGCGCATCGCGCCGGACGGCACGCGCATCGCGTTCGGCATCCTCGATCCGGACACCGGGTTCGACCGCATCGTCGTGCGCTCGATCGAACCCTCGCAGAACGTGCACCTCACGCCGGGCCGCAACAGCCACGAGGCGCTGCCGGCGTGGTCGCCCGACGGCACGCGCATCGCGTTCGAGCGCCTGCAGCAACCCGGTTGCACCATGCACGTGGCCTCGAGCCTCGGTGGCGGCGAACGCGACATTCGAGGCTGCAGCGATTTCCGCGCGAACTACTACGACTGGACACCGGATGGTCGCGGCCTCGTGACCTCCGATCGCGCGCCGCCGGATGGCGGGCGCGCGATCGCGATGCTCGACCTCGATCGTGACGGGCTCGCCTTCCTCGACTACGAGCGTGCAGTCGACGATCAGGACCTGGACCCGCGCTTTTCGCCCGATGGCCGCCTGATCGCCTTCCGGCGCGGGTTCTCGCCGTACAGCGACCTTTACGTGATGGCCGCCGATGGCAGCGGCAGCCGGCAGATCGCCGCCCTGCCCCATGAA
>DAIOWG010000083.1:0-10417 GCA_036758645.1 Dokdonella sp.
CAACCACGCCGCGCATGACCACGCAAGATCGCCCGCGCCTTTCCGACTGCAGCATCACGCTAGTCGAAGCCGATCGCAGTGATGCCTGCCTCGACTCGCTGGTGTTCTGCGACGAAATCGTCGTCGTCGACTCGGGTTCGACGGACGGCACGCGCGAGCGCGCGGCCGCGAAGGGCGCGCGCGTGATCGAGCATGCGTTCGAAGGCTACCGTGCCCAGAAGGCGTTCGCGGTCGCCGCGGCCGCGCACGACTGGGTGCTGTGCCTGGACGCCGACGAGCGCGTGACGCCCGCGTTGCGTGCGTCGATCGAGCGCGCGCGCGACGCGGGTTTCGCGGATGCGTCCGGCTACCGGTTCGCGCGCCTGACGAACTATTTCGGCGCGCCGCTGCGGCATGGCAATGCCTACCCGGACCGCGTGCTGCGCCTGTTCGACCGCCGCCGCGGCGGCTGGCGCGGCGGGCGCGAAATCCACGAGCACGCGAGCGTCGACGGCACGGTGGCGACGCTCCCGGGCGACCTCGGCCACGACGCCTACCGCTCCCTCGCGGACCAGTTGCAACGCCTCGAGCGTTACGCCTGCATGATGGCCGAGCACATGCATGCGCGCGGACGCCGCGCACGCGTCACGAACCTGCTGTTCAACCCATGGTGGCGATTCGTGCGCGGCTACTTCCTGCGCGGCGGTTTCCTCGACGGTTGGCGCGGCTTCGTCTACGCATACGTCGAGGCGAACTACACCGCGCAGAAGTTCATCAAGTTGTGGCTGCTCGAACGCGGGCATCGGATCCGGTGAGCCGCGTCCACGTCCTCGCGCGCGACAACGGCGCCGGTCTTTCGCGCGACCTCCTGATCGTCACGCAGGCGCTCGCGCAGGCGGGCCACGAGGTCTGCGTGAGCGGCATCGGCGCGGGTGGCGTGCGTCGCGCCTGGCGGCTCGCGCAGCGTCGCGCCGCGCTCGCATGGCGCGGTTGGCGCGAAGGTGCGGCGGCGTCCCGCTTCGACCTCAATCTGATGCTCGAACGCATCCGTCCCGAGTACTTCGCGCTCGCGCGCCGCAACGTGCTGGTGCCGAATCCGGAATGGTTCGCCGACGAGGACCGACGCTGGCTCGGCGGCCTCGATGCGGTATTCACCAAGACCCTGCACGCCGCGCCACCGTTCGAAGCGCTCGGTTGCCGCTGCGTCCACACCGGATTCACGAGCCTCGATCGCCTGCGCGCGGAGGTGCCGCGCGCGCCGGCGTTCTTCCACCTCGGCGGGCGCAGCGTGAACAAGGGCAGCCAGGCGCTCGTGGACCTGTGGCTGCGCAAGCCGCATTGGCCCGTACTGACGATGGTCCAGCGCGCGACGCTCGCGTTGCCTGCGCGCCTGCCCGCGAACCTGCGCCTGCTCGACGGGTACCTCGACGACGACGAGCTGCGCGTGCTGCAGAACCGCCATCGCTTCCACCTGTGCCCGTCGGAAACCGAAGGCTTCGGCCACCACCTCGTCGAGGGCATGAGCATCGGCGCGATCGTGCTCACGACCGACGCGCCGCCGATGAACGAACTCGTCACGGCCGAACGCGGCATCCTCGTCGCGCCGAATCGCAGCGGCAACCAGCGGCTCGCGACGACCTGGTTCGTCGATCCGGACGCGCTCGAAGCCGCGGTCGAACGCATGCTCGCGCTCGGCGAGTCCGAGCACACCGCGATCGGCGCCGGCGCGCGCCGGTGGTGGGAAGCCAACGACCGCGCATTCCGCGAGCGCCTCGCCGCCGCGATCGCCACCGTCGTTCCGTAGGAGCGCACCCTGTGCGCGATCGCGCGAATGCGAATGCTGTCGCGCGATCGGTTCGCTTGCGCGGATCGCCCACAGGGTGGGCTCCTGCGGATTGCGCGGGATAGGGATGTTCATCGACGCGGCACTTGTCACGCGGCCGTAGGAGCGCACCCTGTGCGCGATTCGCGGTTATGCGGATGACGCGCGTGATCCATTCGCTGCGCGGATCGCCCACAGGGTGGGCTCCTACAGCCATGCGGCGTACCAGTAGGGATAGAAGCGAACGGACGGCACGAGTCCCGCGCGCAGCGGGTGGGCGATGAGGGTGCGCGCGACGACGAGCGGGTTCTCGTCGCTGCGCAGCGCATGGTCGTCGAAGCCACGTCCCCAGAGCGGAGGTGCAGAATCGCAGGCGGCGTCGACCGCGTGCGCGATGCGCGCCTTGAGCTGGCCAATCGTCGCGGAAAGGTCGTCGGTCTGCAGCCGAAGGAGCACGTGCAGGTGATCGGGCATCAGCACCCAGCAGAGCGGTTCGAGTTCGCCGGTGCGCGTCTGCGAATGGATCGCACGGCATGCGGCGATTGCGGCATCGAACGGTCGGAACAGCGGCCGTCGCTCGTGGGTGACCGTTGTGATGTGGTAGAGCTGGCCGCGCAGTCCGGCGCGTCCCTTGCGCTGTGCGCGATGTGCGGGGCGAAGAGGCATGTCCATGCGTGCAGCATCGCCGCGCACGGCCCCGGTCGCGACCGCGATGCGTCGCGTCGTCGTGTGCGAATTCCGCGATTGGCGATGTGCAAGTGGGCAGCGCGGGACGACCCCGGGGGCGGCGAGCGGTGCTGCTGGGAAACCAGCATCTCGGGCATCGCGCACAAGGTGCGCGCCTACGCGGGTTCGAGCGGCAGGCGCAGCGTGAACGTCGCGCCGCCCTGCGCGGCGTTGCCTGCGCGCACGCTGCCGCCGTGCTCCTCCGCGATCTTCTTGACCACCGCGAGGCCGAGCCCGGTGCCGCGCGGCTTGCTCGTCGTGTAGGGCTCGAACCAGCGTTCGCCGAAATCGCCGGGCAGGCCCGGTCCGTTGTCGGCGACCTCGAGATCGACCCACGCATCGCCTTCTTCCCGAACGATCACGGTGGTGACGCGGATCTGCGGCTTGCGCACGTCGCCGATCGCCTCGAGCGCGTTCTTCATGAGGTTGTGCAGCGCCTGGCGCAAACGCACCGCGTCGCCGCGCACCAGGGGCTCGCCTGCCGCGAGCTGGCGCGTCAGCGCGATGCGCTGATCGTTCTCGTAGAGGTCGAGCACTTCCCCGAGCAGCGCATGCAGCGCGATCGGGCGCGTCGCCAGCTGCGGCGGGCGCGCGTAGTCGCCGAACGCGTTGACCATCGTCTTGAGCGCCTCGACCTGGCTCACGATCGTGTGCGTGGCGCGATCGATGAGCTCGCCCTCGTCGGGCGGCAGGCGGCCGAGGAAGCGTCGGCGCAGGCGCTCGGCCGCGAGCTGGATCGGCGTCAGCGGATTCTTGACCTCGTGCGCGAGCCGGCGTGCGACTTCGCCCCAGGCCGCGTCGCGTTGCGCGCGATTGAGAACGGTGAGGTCGTCGAACACCGCGACGTAGCCGGCCTGCTCGGGCAATGCGGCGCCGCGCAGCATCAGCGTGCGCCGTCCCTGCGCGGTGTCGAGCACCACTTCCTCGCGCCACTCGCGCGCCGGACCGTCGAGGTGGCGCGCGAGGGGATCGAGGAACGCGGCAAGGTCAGGCCGCGCTTCGCGCAGTTCGCCGATCCCGCGTCCGAGATGCGGCGACAACGCGACGCCGAGGATCGCCTCGGCCGCGCGGTTCGCGACGCGCAGGCCGCCATCGCGATCGAAGCCGAGCACGCCCGCGGACAATCGCTCGAGCACGGCTTCGAGCCAGGCACGCTGCTGCTCGGTCTCGCCCGCGGCCTTGCGCGCGCGCGCGCCGGCGGCCTCGAGATCGTGCGTCATCTCCGCGAACGAGCGCACGAGGAAACCCAGTTCGTCGTTGCTCGCGACGGGCAGCGGCGTGTCGAAGCGTCCGGCGCCGACCGCGCGCGTCGCCGCCGCGAGCCGGCCGATCGGCGCGACCAGCCGGCGCGCGATGCCGAACGCGGCGAGCACCACCGCGAGCACCGACAGCAGCAGCACGAAGGTGAGGATCAAGCCGAACGTGAGCTTGAGCGAGCCGCGCAGGAACTTCAGGCGCTGGAAGTCGAAACTCGCGCGCTCGATGCCTGCGGTCAACGGCTGCAGCCGCGCCGGCAGCGGGAACAGGCCCTGCAGCAGCCGCGGCGGCAGCGACCGCAGGCGATCGCCGCCCCCCGACAGCGGCAGCAGCACGCGCAGCACCAGCGCATCGCCGAGTGGCTCGGCCGCCGCGTAGCGGCCATCGCCCTTCACGCGCATCAGCAACGCGCCATCGGGCAACGGCGGATCGAGGTAGCGCGGGTCCGAACTCGCGCTCGCCTGCACGCGCCCGTCGGCCGCGAACACCGCGAGCTGGATCGCGCCGAGCGCATCGATCGCCTCGTCGAGCGAAGCCTGCGCCGCTTCGACCGGCTCGTCCGCGAGGCGATTCGCGAGCGTGGAGGTCGAGGCCTCGGCCGTACGCAGGTGTTCGTCGACGACGATGCGGCCGAGCTCGAGCGCATCCTCGAGCGCCTGTTCGAGGCGCACGTTGAACCAGTTGTCGATCGTCGCGTCGACGAAACGCAACGCGAACCCGTACACGACGACGGTCGACGGCACCGCAAGCAGGGTCAGCAGCATCAGCAGGCGGCGATTGAGGCGTGCGCCCGGCGTGCCACTCGCGACGTCGCGGCGCAGGCGCCACAGGCGCAGCCCGATCGCGACCGCGAGGACCACCAGCGCGATGCCCGCGGCGCCGAGCACCCACGGATAGTGCGAGGCGAAGCGGGCGCTGTCGCCGGACGCGTCTTCGGCGAGCTTGAGCGAGGCGACCAGCAGCGCGCCGACCGCGAGCGCCGGCACGATCCTGCGCAGCACGAAGGTCAGTGCAGCGCGGCCGGCCATGTCGTCTCCGCCGAGGCGAGCCGCCACGCGGGCTCGAACAGCGCGGGCAGCCGCAGCGCGCCGGGCAAGGCGGCCGGATCGATCGCGACCGACACCTGCAGCGGCGCATCCTCCGGGAGCGCGTCGAACGCGGACGGAAGCGCGAGCCGCAGCGAGCCGAGCGCGGACAGCAGGTGGGCCTGGGTCGCGAACGCGCGCACCTCGTCGCTGCCGAGCGTGCGCAACTGGTAGCGGCGCGAGAGCGGGAACCATCGCATCTCGATGCGCGGTTTGGCGCGCAACGAGGCGTGCGGCCAGCGGCCCGCGCGCACGTCGGCTTCGAGCACGATCGGAATGCCGTGGTCGAGCGCGTCCTGCATCGGGCCGCTGAGGCGGCAGTCGAGCGCGAGTTCGAGCCGCGGCGTCGCGCCGCGCGCGAGCTGGGCATGCCGGATGCCGAGGCTGCCGGGTTGCTGTTCCGCGAGCAGGCCGCAGCCGCCCACGAGCACGATCGCTGCGAGCAGCAGCGCGTGCCGCAGCAACGCGCCGATGCGCGTTTCAGCGCTTTTCGAGTGCCGCATAGAAGAAGCCGTCCATGCCGCCCTCGCCCGGCAGGTTCTGGCGACCGACGCCGGCGGCGTGGCCGAGCTCCGGCGGAAGCTCCGGTGCGCGGGCATCATCGTGGGCGGCGAGGAAGCGGGCAAGCACGACTTCGTTTTCGGCGCGCAGCAGCGAACAGGTCGCGTAGACCAGGCGCCCGCCGCGTTCGAGCAACGGCCACAGCGCGGCGAGGATCGCGTCCTGTGCGGCGGCCAGCGGTGCGATGTCGGTCGCGCGACGATGCAGCTTGATGTCGGGCTGGCGACGGATGATGCCGCTGGCCGAGCACGGCGCGTCGACCAGGATGCGCGCGAACGGCCGGCCGTCCCACCAGTCGCCCGGCGCGGCGGCATTGCCTGCGACCACGTTCGCGGCGAGGCCGAGGCGCGCGAGGTTCTCGCGCACGCGCGGCAGCCGCGCGGGGTCGCGATCGAGCGCGACGAGATCGAGTTCGGCGCATTCCAGCAGGTGCGCGGCCTTGCCGCCCGGCGCGGCGCAGGCATCGAGCACGCGCTGGCCGGGTTGCGCGTCGAGCAGCGCGGCAACGCGCTGCGCGGCGCCGTCCTGTACCGAGAACAACCCCTCTGCGTAACCCGGCAGGCGCGTCACGTCGGTGCTTCGTTCGAGCACGATCGCATCGGGCAACCCGGCCGGGCCGGTCGCCGCGACGCCGGCCGCCTCGAACGCCGGGAGCAGATCCGCGCGCGCGGCGCGGCGTCGGTTCACGCGCAGCACGAGCGCGGCTTCGACGTTGTTGGCCGCCAGGATCGCGTCCGCTTGCGCGGGCCAGTCGTGCTCGATCGCGTCGATGAGCCAGCGCGGATGCGCATGGCGCGTGACCGGGTCGGCGTCGAGGCGCGCCGCGAGTTCGTTGCGCTCGCGCAGGAAGCGGCGCAGCAGCGCGTTCGCAAGTCCTGCGTACTGCGGCTGGCCGAGCGCGCGCACCGCCTCGACCGCGCTGCCGACGACCGCGTAATCGGGCAAGCCGAGCGCCTCGACCTGCGCGAACGCGAGCACCAGCAGCGCGCGCACCTCGCGCGCCCGTGGCGGCAGCGGCTTGTCGAGCAGCAGGCCGAGCGCGGCATCGTGGCGCAGCCACCAGCGCGAGGCCGCGAACAGCGACGCCGCGAGCAGCGCGCGGTCGCGCGGGTCGGCAATGCGCGGGTTCGCCTCGGCCAGCGCCGTGCGCAGCGAGACGCCGTCGAACACGATGCGCGCGAGCGCGCGCGCGGCATCCGCGCGCAGCTGTGCACCGGGTGCTTGCGTGGGGCTGTCATGCGCCGCGCGTCGCGCCGGACGGGGCGGCTGCTTCGGACCGTTCATGCGCGCCGCTCGCGCCGCGCGTTGAGCCAGTCGCGCACCGGCATGCGGCGACCGCCTTCGCGCTGCAGCTCGAGGATGCGCAGCACGCCTTCGCCGGTCGCGATCACGAGGCTGTCGCGATCACTTGCGACGACCTCGCCCGGCGCCGCGTCGACCCCACGGGCGTCCGCAACCGCCGACCAGACGCGCAAGCGTTCACCCTCGACCAGCGCTTCGGCCACCGGCCACGGATCGAACGCGCGCACCTTGCGTTCGAGGACCTGCGCGGATTCGTTCCAGTCCAGACGCGCCTCGGCCTTGTCGATCTTGTGCGCGTAGGTCACGCCTTCGCCGGACTGCGGCGTCGCCACGAGCGATTCGCCGCGCTGCACGCGCGCGAGACCCTCGGCGAGCAGTTCGGCGCCGAGCGCGGCAAGGCGATCGTGCAGCCGGCCGCCAGTGTCGTCGGGCGCGATCGGCGTGCGGCGTTCGAGCAGCACCGGGCCGGTATCGAGTCCTGCCTCCATCTGCATCAGCTGCACGCCTGTGCGGGCGTCACCCGCGAGGATCGCGCGCTGGATCGGCGCCGCCCCACGCCAGCGCGGCAGCAGCGAGGCATGCACGTTCCAGCAGCCGAGGCGCGGCAGCGCGAGCACCGACTTCGGCAGGATCAGCCCGTAGGCGACGACCACGAGCAGGTCCGGCGCGAGCGCCGCGAGCCGCGCGCGCGCGGCCTTGTCGCGCAGCGTCTCCGGCTGCTCGACCGCGACGCCGGCCGCGAGCGCGGCCTGCTTGACCGGACTTGCCGCGAGCCTGCGCCCGCGCCCGGCAGGGCGATCGGGCTGCGTGTAGGCCGCGACCACCTCGGCGCCGCTCGCAAGGCACGCCTCGAGCGACGGCACGGAAAATTCCGGCGTTCCAGCGAACACCAGGCGCAACGACTCGGACATGGACGCACTTCGAAGGGTCTGGAGCGCGATTGTAGGCCGCTCGCGATCGACGCGCGGGGCCCGGCGCGAGCGAAAAGCCGTGCAACACGGAGCCGCAACCGCGACTCGGCAGGGTGGAACGCAGCGCCGAAGGCGCGAGTTCAGCAGCGCGGCAAGCGACGTGCGCGGTGGGCTCGACGCGGCCGTGTTTCAAGCCTCGTGGGCGAGTCGACCCGCGATGGCGTCAGGCGCTCTGGCGGCGCTTCTTTTCCATGCGCTTGAGCAGCAGCGAGCGCTTGAGCGGGGAGAGGTAGTCGACGAACACCTTGCCGACGAGGTGGTCCATCTCGTGCTGGATGCAGACCGCGAGCGGGCCCTCGACGTCGAGTTCGAACGGCGTGCCGTCGACGTCCTGCGCCGCGACCTTCACGCGCAGCGCACGCTCGACGTCGGCGTAGATGCCCGGGAAGGACAAACAACCCTCCTGGTAGACCTGCTCGCCCGACTTCTCGAGGATGCGCGGATTGACCAGCACGTGCGGCTCGCTGCGCTCCTCGGACATGTCCATCACGAGCACCTGGCGGTGCGCGTCCACCTGGGTCGCCGCGAGGCCGACGCCGGGGGCGTCGTACATCGTCTCGAACATGTCGGCGACGAGCTGCTTGAGTTCCGCGTCGAACACGGTCACCGGCGCCGCCTTCGTGCGCAGCCGCGGGTCGGGGAACTCGAGGATCGGGAGCAGGGCCATGGGGTCCAGATGCGGGCGACGCGCGCCGAGGGCAAGTGCCCGGATTCTAGCGGCGCTGCTCCGGGCCGGCGAGCCGCGGCCGAGTCCGAAAGGCGCCCGGAGCCGCCAAAAAAGGGGACCGGCGGCGCCGCGCCGGGCCGGAGGGCCGGTCCCGCCGCGCGTTCGGGCCCATTGACAGCCTGCGACACAGTTCGTTATTCACGCCATAACTTTTGCATTACACTCGGGAAAACCTTTGGGGATCGGGGGATTGGCCGCCATGCTTAAAAAACTGCTTGCGGTTTCGGCCGGCTTGCTCGTGACGCTCACCGCGTATGCGGCGACGGTGCAATGGACCGAAAACCACCCGGACCGCTATGTCGTCCAGAAGGGCGACACGCTGTGGGACATCTCCGCCCGCTTCCTCAAGCAGCCGTGGCTGTGGCCCGAGATCTGGCACGACAACCAGCAGGTCAGGAATCCGCACCTGATCTATCCGGGTGACGTGCTGGTGTTCGACAACGGTCGCCTGACCAGCGGCGGTTACGGCCCACAGGTGCGCCGCAGCGACTACGCGGAGGCGATCCCGCCGATCCCGTTGTCCGAACTCAAGCAGTGGCTCAAGAACACGCGCATCGTCGACGAGGACAGCCTGCGCTACGCGCCGCACGTCGTCGGCATCGAGGAAAACCAGCTGCGCGCGGAAGCCGGCCAGCTCATCTACATCCGCGGGCTCGATGCCGAGCCCGGCACCAAGCTCGCGGTGGTGCGCCCGATGGGCCGCTACTACGACATGCCACCGGTGGATGAGGGGCGTCCGCGCGAGGTCCATCGCCAGGAGAAGGACACGCGCGATGGTCGCCCGGCGCTGCTCTGGCGCCATGGCCCGAACGAATTCACGCTCGCCGGCAACGTGCGCTTCCTCGGTTACGAGATGCTCGACTTCGGCACCGTGCAGGTCACGCGGCGCGCGGACGACGTGTCGTCGGCACTGGTCACCTACTCGGACTTCGAAGTACGCCCGGGCGACTACGTGCTGCCGATCGATCCGCAGCCCTACGATTCCGAGTACGTGCCGCATTCGCCCGACAACGTGCCCGAGAACATGCGCGTGATCGCGTTCTCCGATGCGCTGAAGGCGGTCGGCCCGCGCCAGGTCGTCGCGCTCTCGCGCGGCCACGAGGACGGCATCGAGAACGGCGAGACCTTCAGCCTCTACCACCCGGGCGAAACGGTCATCGACCAGACCGACTACCCCGAAGGCAGCGTGCGCCGCTTCTTCAAGCCAGGCGACGCCAAGGCGACGCTGCCGCCGGAGTTCGTCGGCAACGTGATGATCTTCCGCACGTTCCAGCGCGTGAGCTACGGACTCGTGATGGACGCGGTCAAGCCGGTCCACCTCGGCGACTTCCTGCACGATCCGAATTCCACGCCCTGACGGGCGTGGCGGGAACAGGATAGGGAATCGGGAATAGGGAATAGGGAATGGTGGGAGCAAGCGCGCTCCCTCGTTTCGCTTTCACCATTCCCCATTCTCGATTCCCCATTCCCGGCTTTTTCCTACAGCGCGAGTCGCCGATCTCGCGCCGCGTGCGTGCACGCGGCGGACTAGGCTGCGCGCATGGACATCGAGGTCGACCGCGCCGCGCTCGAAGCGTGGCTGATCCTGTTGCGCGCACCGGGGCTCGGGCCCACGGCGATCCGCGGACTGCTCGCGCGGCACGGCGGAATACGCGCCGCACTCGCGGCCGCGCGTCGCGGAGACCTTGGCGAACGCAGTGTCGCGGCCGGCTGCGCGGGCTGGCTCGCCCGGCCTGCGCGCGACGTGCTCGATTCCGA
Source organism: Dokdonella sp. (assembly GCA_036758645.1). Taxonomy (GTDB): domain Bacteria; phylum Pseudomonadota; class Gammaproteobacteria; order Xanthomonadales; family Rhodanobacteraceae; genus Dokdonella_A. The sequence continues at coordinate 10,189 of DAIOWG010000083.1, forward strand.
CCTTGCCTGGCTCGCGGCGCCGGAGCACGCGTTGCTGACCTGCGATGCGGACGATTTCCCGGCCCTGCTCGAGGATTCGCCGTCGCCGCCCGCGGCGTTGTTCGTGGTCGGCGACGCGGGCCTCCTCTGGCAGCCGCAGCTCGCGATCGTCGGCAGCCGCCACGCGAGCCAGGGCGGTCGCGCGAATGCGGCCGGGTTCGCGCGTGCGCTGGTCGAGGCCGGGTTCACG
>DAIOWG010000084.1:0-10364 GCA_036758645.1 Dokdonella sp.
CGCTTCATCGGCCACAGCGCCTCGAGCTCGCGCATCGCGCCGTCGCCCTCGAGCAGTCGGACATCGAATGCCGTGCCATTCTCGTACAGCGCGACGAGAACCTTCTGGCAATAGGAGGAGAACGGGTGGGCGAAGAGGACCGGGCGGTGATCGTCGGACATGCGGGGTTCTCGGTGGATTCGGTGGATCGACGCACGAGCGTGCCGGAATTCGACACGCCGTCGCATCGCTTGCCCGCGGACGCGGGCAAGCGGCTGCACGCGTGGCCCCCCGCGGCGCGCTTGCGCGTGGAAGGGGGCATCAGCAAGGACACCGACCATGCGCTCCGATCATCTTCGATCCCCCCTCGTCCGCGGCGCGCCGCGCGCGCTGGCTTGGCTGCTCGCCTGCATGCCCGTCGCGGCGGGCGCGGCGCTCGGCCCGGTCGGCAGTTTCGCGCTGCCCAATCCGAACCCGGTGGACCCGGCCGACGACGCGTTCGGCGTTGCGACGGCTGCGGGCGACTTCAACGACGACGGCATCGCCGACCTCGCGGTTGCCGATCGGCAGCATCCGACGCTGGTGCATGTGTTCCTCGGCACCGCGTGGACGATCGGCGAACCCGCGAGCTTCCCGTTCCTGATGGAAACGGTCGTGATTCCCGCGGTAGCCGGCGCGTCGGCAGGTCCGCCGACCGTGCTCGCGGTCGGCGACTTCGGCCACGACGCGACCGACGACGACGAGATCGCGGTCGGCGTTCCGGGCGACAGCCTGCTCACCGAAGGCAATGGCGCGGTGTTCGTGATCGACCGCGCGATCGGCGGTGGCTGGAGCGTCATCGACGAGATCCGCCAGGGCTCCGGCGGATATGTCGGCATTTCCGAAGCCGGCGATCATTTCGGTGCGGCGCTCGCAGTCGGGAATTTCGACCAGAACGATCTCGTCGACCTCGCGATCGGCATCCCGGGCGAAACCACCGGCGGCGAGACGTCCGCGGGTGCGGTGATGGTGGTCTACCAGGGCGTGGGCGGACTGTTCCCTGAAAGCGTCGAGGTGTTCTATCGCGGCTACAACGGACTCACGGGCGTGCCCGAGGCCGACGAGGAAATCGGCTATGCGCTCGCTGCGGGCGATTTCAACGGCGACGGGGTCGACGACCTCGCGATCGGCATCCCGGGAGCGAGCTGCGCGGGCTTCGCCGATTCGGGTTCGGTGATGGTGCTGCGCGGGCAGGACGACCTCGAGGGCCTCGACGCCGCAGGCGTGAGTTACTGGAGCCAGGCGCAGGCCGGTGTGCTCGACGACTGCGAAGCCGGCGACCGCTTCGGTGCGGCACTCGCAGCGGGGCAGTTCTTCGGGGCCGCGCTGGGCGAGCCGTCCACCGACGATCTCGCCGTCGGCGTGCCGGGGGAATCGCTCGAGGATGTACCGCTCGCCGGCGCCGTCGCCCTGTTGCGCGGAACGGAGTCCGGCATCGCCGCCAACAGCAACCGGCTGCTGCACGAGGGCATGCTGCCGGACGGCAGCCTCGCGACAGCGGCGTGCGGATTGCGACTGGCCGCCGGGCGCATCAACGAGGCCGCAGGGACCGCCGACAGCCTGGTCATCGGTTGCCCGCTGGCGGCCGAAAACGGCTTGCCGCTCGCGGGACGGATCTGGGTGCTTCCCTCATCGCTCGGCACGCTCAACCCCGCGCGCGCGCGCCGTTTCGCGCTGACCCCGGGTTATGCCGCCGCGCCGCCGGCGCAAGGCGATGCGTTCGGCGCTCAGCTCGCGATCGGCGACTTCAATGGAGACGGCGACAACGACCTCGCGGTCGGGATCCCGGGTCATGACGGTACCGCCGACGGCAGCGGCACGGTACAGGTGATCTACCAGAACGATTTCCTGTTCGTCGACGGGTTCGACGGCTGACGCGCGAACTCAGCGCGCCTTGGCCGTCTTGCGCGCGGGCCGGCGTTTGGGAATCTCCAGCTCGATCCAGGTCGGCGCATGGTCGCTCGCGCCTTCGAGTCCGCGCACCCAGCGGTCGACGCCGGCATCGCGCAGCCGCGGCGCCAGTTTCGCGCTGAGCAGCAGGTGATCGATGCGCAGGCCCGCGTCACGCGGCCAGTGCTGGCGGAAGTAGTCCCAGAACGTGTAGATGCGTTCGTCCGGATGGCGCGCGCGCAGCGCGTCGGTCCAGCCCTGCGCGAGCAGGCGTTCGAACGCCGCGCGGCTTTCCGGCTGCAGCAGTGCATCCTTGCGCCATGACGCGGGGTTGTAGATGTCGAAGTCGGTCGGCACCACGTTGTAGTCGCCCGCGAGCACCACCGGCTGGCCGCTGTCCCACAGCGTGCGCGCATGCCGGATCAGGCGCTCGAACCACGCGAGCTTGTAGTCGAACTTCGGCCCCGGTTGCGGATTGCCGTTCGGCAGGTAGAGGCAGCCGACGATCACGCCATGCGCGGCCGCCTCCAGATAGCGGCTCTGCGCGTCGCCGCGATCACCCGGCAGCCCGCGTCGGCTCTCGAGCGGATCGACGCCGCGCGCGAGGATCGCGACGCCGTTCCACGAGCGCTGGCCGTGCCAGAGCGCGCCGTAGCCGGCCGCGTGCACGTCGTCGATCGGAAACGCCTCGTCGGGCGCCTTGAGCTCCTGCAGGCAGGCGATGTCGGGCTGCTCGCGTGCGAGCCATTCGAGCAGGTGAGCGCGGCGCGAGCGCACGCCGTTCACGTTGAAGGTCGCGATGCGCAGGCGTGCCATTTCAGTCCCATGCACCGCCGCGCACGCGCAGCGCGATGCTGATGCGCGCGCCAGTCGGATGGCGCTCCTTCGGGATGCCGTGGTCGTAGTGGAGCTGGGTGTCCCAGCTCATCACGAGCAGGCTGCCGGCCTGCAGGTCGACATTGAGCACGCGCCGCGGAGGGCGCTTCGCGCGGATCACGAGCCGACGCGTCGCACCGAGCGACAGCAGCGCGATCGGCTCGCCCTTGACGAGGTCGGCGAGCTTGTCGTTGTGTGGCGCGACGCTGTCGTGCTGGTCGCGATAGAGGTTGAGGCCGATGCTGTCGTAGGGCGCGCCGGTGGCGGCGCGAACGAGCGCGAGTGCTTCGTCGAGGGGTTCGGGCAGTGCAGGGTCGTCGGCGCGGTAGTGCGCGCGCAGGCGCGGCACGTCCACTTCGCGCTCGTACATCACGCGACGCCCGCCACGCCAGGCGACGCCGGACTGCAACTGCGCGAACCAGCGCGACGCGATCGCGGGCGCGAGGAAGTCCGGCGTGTGGTCGATCGTGCCGCTCGCGTCATCGAGCAGGCGACGCGTGCCGGTGCCGGAGAGGTCGAGCAGGGTCATGCGCCCAGCATGCCAGCGCGAATCTGATCGCCAGTGCAACGCGCGCGCGCCTGCAAACGCGCGATCGCGGCGCCGCTGCGCGTTCGCGCCGCGCGGCGATGCGGCTATGCTTGGGCGCCATCCCTGGAGATCGCCGTGACCGAGCCGCGCCCTGTCGCCGCGTCCCCCGCCGCGATCACGCTCGAGGCGGCCGGGCAGGCTCGGTCCGTGCCGGAGGAGACGGCCCTGCGATGAGTGCGCCGGTGTACACGTTCGACCGGTTCCGCCTCGATCCCGCGCGCCGCGAACTCTGGCGCGACGCCGAGCGCCTGGAGCTGCCGCCGAAGGTGTTCGACTGCATCGCCTACCTGCTCGTGCAGCGCGAACGCGCGGTCGGGCGCGACGAGCTGATCGCCGCGGTCTGGGGTCGGACCGACGTCAGCGACAACCTGCTCGACCAGTCGATCCTGCGCGCGCGACGCGCGCTCGGCGACACCGAGGGCGAGCGGCGCTACATCCGCACGATGCCGCGCTTCGGCTTCCGCTGGATCGCGCCGGTGCACGTGGCCGACGAGCACGAAACCGTGGAACCGGCGACGTCATCGGTGCCCCGGGCACCCGCGGTTCCGACGACGCCTGCACAGGCGCCGTCGCCTCCGCGCTGGCGACTGGCGTGGCTCGCGTTCGCGCTCGTGCTCGTCGTGGTCGGCATCGCCTGGGCCTGGATGCGCTTGCGCAGCGAGGCGCCTGCGCCGGTGCCGATGGCCGCGCTGGTATTGCCGTTCGAGGTGCATGCGCAAGGACCATCGGGCTGGGTGCGGCTCGGCGCGATGGACCTCGTCGCCGAACAGTTGCGTGCGGGTGGCCGACGCGTGCTGCCGAGCGACAACGTCGTCGCGCTCACGCGCGCTGGCGGGCCGTGGACGCGCGGTGGCGCACGCACGCTCGAGCTTGCGCGCACGAGCGGCGCCTCGATCATCGTCGCCGGCGAGGCCGAACTCGCCGAGGGGCGCTGGCGCGTGCGGCTGCGCACGCTGGCCGGGACCGACGAGCCGGTGGTCGTCGAGGCCCGCGCGAGCGAAGTGCTCGACGCCGCGCGCAGCGCCGCCGCGAGCCTCGAGGATGCGCTCGGCTGGCAGCGCGCGCGCGACGACCTGCCGCCCGGCTCGGAACTCGCGCTGCGCCTGCGCCAGGTCGATGCCGCGTTGCTGGCGGACCAGGCCGAGGTTGCACGCCAACTGCTCGACGAACTCGGCGCGGCCGAGCGCGAACTGCCGGAAGTGCGCTACCGGCGCGCGGGACTGGACCTGCGCGAGGGGGATCTCGACGGCGCGCAGGCCGGATTCGAAGCCCTGCTCGGCCAGGTCTCCGCGACCGATGCGCCGCTGCTGCGCGCGCGCGTGCTGAACGCACTCGGCAACGTGCAGCTGCGGCGTGACCATCCCGACCGCGTTGCGGCGTTCTCCGACCAGGCGATCGCGCTGCTGGAGGAGCTGCCGCCTTCGCCCGAACTCGGGCGTGCGCTGACCGGGCGCGCGATCGCGCGCAGCCTGCAGTCGCGATACGACGAATCGATGGAGGACTTCGCGCGCGCGCGCGTCGTGCTCGAGAGCGCGGGCGACCGCCTCGCGCTCGCGCGCGTGGACATCAACGTCGGCATCCTCGACGCGCGTCGCGCGCGCCATGCCGAGGCGCTGCCGGTGCTCGCGGCCGCTGCAGACCGGCTCACCGCCTATCGCGACTTCAACAACGAATTGTTCGCGCGGCTCTCGCTCGCGCGCGTTCGGCTGGAACTGCTCGACGGGCGCGCCGCGCTGGTGGGCGATGAACGCGTGCGCGAGCTGGTGCAGGTCGAGCCGTCGCCGGCCAAGCGGCGTTACGCCAACCTCGTGCGCGCGATGGTGCTGCAGGCGACCGGTCACCTGGCCGAATCCGATGCGCTGCTCGCGAGCGTGCGCGCGGACGCCACCGCGGCCGGCGACGCCCCGGTCGCCGCGATGGGCGCCGCGCTGGCCGCGCGCGCCACCATCGAGGCCGGCGACGCCGCGCGCGCGCTCGACGCTGCGCACGCGTCGCTCGCGACCGATTGGTCCGGCGAGGGTGAATCCGACTACGCGCGCGCGTGGCGCCAGCTGCAGGTTGCGCAGCGCGCGGCCGGGCGCGACGCCACGCCGACGCTGGAGGCGATGCGCGCATGGGCTTCGGCGCGCGACGACGAGGGCGTGCGCATCCAGCTCGATCTCGCCCAAGCCGCGGCCGCGAGCGACGGGCAGGCGCGTGCGTCGTTCGAGCGCGCGTTCGAACGCGCCGACGCGCGCCGCGTGCCGGCCGAACTGGTCGAAGTCGCCCAGGCCTACCTGCCGTGGCTGCTCGAGGCGGGCGAACTCGCGCGCGCGGGCGTGATCGCCGGAAGGGTCGGCGGCTGGGCCGAGCACGATCACGCGGCCGCGTTGCTGCAATTGCGCTATCAGCACGCGCTGGGTCACGCCGACGGCTGGCGCAGCGCGCTGGTGCGGGCGCGCTCGACCGCGGGAGAGCGGCAGATCCCGGCTGCGCTGGAACGGCCACCTGCCGGGCGCGGTTGATCGCGCACGCGCGACGTGCCCCGCGCCGCGGCGCGCTGTAAGGCGCAATAAAGGGAAACCGAAGCCCGCGCCAATGCGGCACAACGCACGCCGCGGCACGCTCGCGGGTCGCTACGCTCCAACGCCCAGAGGCATGCATGACTTCCGAACTGATCCCTGCACGCGCGCGCATGCGCCGGCACGTGGCCGCCTTCTCGCTTCTGGTTGCGCTCGCCTGCAGCGCCCTGCTGCTGCCCCCGGCCGGCGCGCAGGCCGGCGTCGGCGTGATCGGCCGGCCGTCATGGCCGCCGCCGCGAACCGCCGGTGCGGCCGAGGTCGAACCCGCGTTGCTGCGCGGACTGCGCTCGGGCCAGTCACGCGACTTCGTGGTCGAGTTCCGCGAGCGCGCGGACCTTTCCACTGCGCGGGGACTGGACTGGAGCGCGCGCGGGCGCGAGGTGCACGAGCGCTTGCGCCGCACCGCGGAACGCAGCCAGGCCGGCGTGCGCGCCGAGCTCGCGCGCCGCGGCATCGCGAGCGAATCGTTCTGGATCAAGAACGTGTTGCTCGTGCGCGACGGCGACCTCGCGGCGCTGTCCGCGATCGCCGCTTCCGATTCCGTGCTGCGCATCCGCAGCCTGCCGCGCGTGGATCGCCTCGAGCCCAGGCTGGCCGTCGCCGCGGCGGCTGCGCGGGGCGACGGGATCGCGCCGAACATCGCGCAGGTCGGCGCCGACCACGCCTGGGCGCAGGGCACCACCGGACGCGGCATCACCGTCGGCATCCTCGACGGCGGCGTCATGTACGGGCACGAGTCGATCGTGCGGCAGTACCGCGGCAACCTCGGCAACGGCACGTTCGAGCACGACTACAACTGGCTCGGCTCGCACGACGAACCGTATGAAGGCGACAACGCGCACGCGACCCATGTGACCGCCACCGTCGTCGGCGACAACAACGCGGCCGATCCGGCCGCGCGCAAGCGCATCGGCATGGCGCCGGATGCGAACTGGATCGCCTGCGACATCTTCGCGCTCGAGGGCGATCCGACCGGCGAATGGATCCTGCGCTGCGGGCAGTTCATGCTCGCGCCGACGCGCCGCGACGGCAGCGCGCCCGACCCCGACCGCCGACCGCAGGTCGTCAACAACTCGTGGTCCGAGCGCGATTGCGACGGCACCGCCTCGCCGTTCTACGCCGACATCGTCGAAGCCTGGGTCGCGGCCGGCATCTTTCCGGCGTTCGCGGCGGGCAACAGCTTCAGTTGCGGACTGCCGGAGCCGCCGGGCCTGTCGACGCTGTCGAGTCCGGCCTCGCTCGCGAGCGCGTTCGCGATCGGTTCGAGCGGCAACCACGATGGCCTCTACGCGCCGCACTCGCTGTGGGGACCGACCGACGCGACGAGCCCGGGCTTGCCCGACTATCCCGATCCGCGCGGCTACCCGCAGCTCAAGCCGCAGGTGATCGCACCGGGCGTCGCGATCGAGTCGGCGATGATCGAGGACCCGCAGGACTACGGCGCGATGACCGGCACCTCGATGTCGACGCCGCATGTGAGCGGGCTCGTTGCGCTGATGCTCGAGGCTGGCCCCTGCCTCGTCGGCGACTATCCCGCCGTCGGCGGCATCATCATGCAGACCGCGCGCCCGATCGACTACGCGAGCGGCGGCACGCCGTCGCCGGGCCCCGGCAACGTGCCGAACTACGCGACCGGCTGGGGCGAGATCGATGCCGCCGCCGCGGTGGATGCGGCGGCCGACGCATGTGGTCCGAGCGGCTTCGTCTCGGGCATCGTGCGCGGCGCCGACGGTGCGCCGATCGCGGGCGCGCGCATCGAGTTCCTGCCCGCGGGCGCCGCCGCCGACGCGACATCGGCAGCGGACGGGCGCTACGTGCGCCGCGTGCCCGCGACGGGCGCCGCGCTCGGAATTCGCGTGTCCGCCTACGGGTATCTGGCGTATGTCGAGAACGGCGTGCAGGTGACGCCGGGCCAGACCACGCCGCTCGACGTGGTGCTTGCACTCGCGCCGACGCACAAGCTCGGTGGGGTCGTGCGCGACGCGCAGACCGGCTGGCCGCTGCATGCGCGCATCACGGTCGCCGGCTCGCCGCTCGCGCCGCTGTGGACCGATCCGCAGAGCGGTGCATGGTCGGTGCGGTTGCCCGCAGGCGGGCAGTACCGGCTCGACGTCGCGCCCGGCATCGACGGTTACCGCGCGACCTCGCGCGAACTCGGCGAGTTCGATGGCGGGCGCAACGAGGAGATCACGCTCGAGGCCGACGCGGTCGCCTGCAATGCGCCCGGCTACGCGCACGCGGGTACCGCGTACGCGCAGGACTTCGAAGCCGGAGGGCTTCCGCCCGGTTGGAACCGCTCGAGCCTCGGCCTCGGCTGGCAGTTCGGCGACAGCGCCGCGCTGTCGAGTCCGAATTTCGCGATCCCCGCGCATGGCGGCTTTGCGGCCGCCAACGACGAACTCGGCGCGGACGGCGGCTGGGCCAACGACGGCCGCTACGACCTGCTGGTGACGCCGCCGATCGATCTTTCGCTGCTCGACCGCCCTGCATTGATCTACCGCAGCTTCCACACGCAGGAGTCGCCGCCCTGGGACGGCCGCGAAGCCGCGCGTGTCGAGGCCAGCGTCGATGGCGGTGCGACCTGGTTGCGCCTCGGTGCGCCGTCGGGCACGACGTTCGCCGCGGGCTGGACCACGCAGGCGGTCGACCTCTCGGCGGTGGTCGCAGCTTCGGTGTTGATCCGTTTCCACGCCGACGACTTCGGCGGCGACGACTGGGGTGCGCTCGGCGCGGGATGGGCGATCGACGACGTCGCGATCCGCACCGCGTGCAGTGCTCCCGCGGGTGGCGCTCTGGTGGTCGGCCAGGTCCGCGACGCGAACACCGGCCTGTCGCTCGATGGTGCGCGCGTGCGCATCGACGAGGGCGCGAGTGTGGCCACGCGTACGAGCGAAGACCCGGGCGTCGGCGCGGGCTTCTACGCGCTGCACGCGCCGCCCGGCGCGTCGGTCGTGATGGCGACGCCGCATGCGCCGCTGCCGGACGGCTACGGCGATGCGCAAGCGACGGTCAGCGGCGCGACCTCGACGCTGCGACGTGACCTCGCGTTGCCGGCCGGCCGCCTGCGGCTGCACCCGGCGACGCCGTCCGCGACGGTCGAACTCGGCTCGGTCGCGCAGGCGACGCTGGTCGCGAGCAACAGCGGCACGCGCCCACTCGCGTATTCGTTCGAAGCCGTCGCGCACGAGGAACACTTCGAGGGCGACGCGTTTCCCGCGCATGGCTGGACCGTCATCAACCACGGCAGCGGCTGCAGCTGGACCCGACCTTCGCAGCTTCCCAACTACGCCGGCGGCGACGGCCTCGCCGCCGGCATCGACCTGTTCGACTGCGAGCAAGGCACGCCGATCGACACCTCGCTCGTTTCGCCGGTGTTCGACCTGTCCGCGAGCCACTCGGCCTCGCTCGGCTTCTTCCTGTCGCTGCTCGACGGGGCCGACAGCTGGCCGCGGCTCGAGGTGGAGGCGACGCGCGACGGCGGCGTGACCTGGACCCCTTTGCTGACGCGCACGCAGTCCGAAGGCGCCGACGGCGCGACCGCGCCGATTGAAGTCGACCTGTCCGCGTTCGCGGGCGATCCCGCGGTCCAGCTGCGCTTCCGCCATCGCGCGTCGCCGCCGTGGGGTTGGATCATGCTCGACCAGGTGCACGTGTTCCACTCGGCGAGCGAGGACGCACTGATCGACATGCAGCCCGACCACGGCAGCCTCGCGGTCGGCGCCTCTCAGCCGATCGTGGTCGACTTCGATGCGCGCGGGATCGCGCAGCCCGGCGTCTACACGGTGCCGCTGCGCGTCGCCGAAGACACGCCGTACGCGTGGGCTTTCGGCGATGCGCAGGCGCGCATGACGGTGACTGCGCCCGCGCACTATGGCGCGGTGGAAGGCGTCGTCAGCGGCCTCGGGCGCTGCGACCTCTCGCCAGCGCCGATCGAGGGCGCGAGCGTGCGCATCTCGCATGCAGGGGGCAGCGTCACGACGCGGACCGACGCCGACGGTCGCTACGTGTACTGGTTCGACGCATCGAAGGGTCCGCTGCAACTCGAGGTCGAAGCGCCAGACCATCTCGCCGACACGCGCGAGGTCGCGTTGTCGGCAGGCACGACGACCGATGCGGATTTCGGCCTGCGCCTGCTCGCGCCCTGCCTGATGCCGGACCCGCCCGCGTTGTCGGCGGTCGTGCCCGTCGGTGGCTCGCTGCAGCAGGCATTCGACCTGCTCAACGGCGGCCCGGTCGCGGGCGCCTGGAGCGCGCGCATCGGTGGCGATCCCGCGCTGCAGACCTCGGTGCCGGTGAGCCAGACCACGAGCCCCGATCCGGTCGCGAACACGAGCTTCGGCTGCTTCAATCCGGGCACCGGCTTCTCGCTCGAGCACCGCTACCTGCGCGTGTTCCCGCCGTCGGACATCGAGTTGCCGGGCGACGTGCGC
>DAIOWG010000085.1:0-7959 GCA_036758645.1 Dokdonella sp.
TTCGACACCGGTGTCACGCCACGGCTCGAGGTTCTTCTCCGGAAGACCCTCCCACATCCGGCCGACGCAGAGGCCGGTGATGAAGCCCACCTCGGCGTCGACCACGAGCGACTTGCGGTGGTCGCGCGAGAGCCAGCCGACCGGCGAATCGAGGCGCGGCCGGTTGAAACAACGCACGTCGACGCCGCCCGCGCGCAGCCGGTTCCAGAACGAGCGTGAAGCCTTGCCGAAGCCGCCCAGCCAGTCGTAGATCAGGCGCACCCGCACGCCTTCCTGCGCCTTGGCGATCAGCGCGTCGGCGAACCTCCGCCCGACGTCGTCCTCGTACAGAAAGTAGCTCTCGAAGTGCACGTGGCGTTTCGCGGCGGCGATCGCTTCGAGCCACGCCGGGTAGTTCTCCCGCGCGTCGATCAGCAGGCGCACCCGATTGCCCTCCACGAGCGGCGCGCCCGCCGCGCGTGAAAACGCTTGTCCGGCGAGTTCGCGCGCGAGCAGCACGCCCGCGCGTTCGGTTCGCCCGCGTTGCGGAAAGGGTCGCATCAGGCGCGCGGAGGCAGGATCTCGTGCAGCCGTTCGGGGGGGCGACAGAGGCGCGTGCCGAGCGGCGTCACGACGAACGGCCGGTTGATCAGGATCGGCTGCGCGAGCATGGCGTCGACCAGCTGGTCGTCGGTGAGCGCGGGATCGTCGAGCCCCAGCTCGTCGTAGGGCGTGCCCTTCCTGCGCAGCGCTTCGCGCACGGTCAGGCCCGCATCCCGGATCAGGGCCTGCAACTCGGCGCGCGACGGCGGATTGCGCAGGTATTCGACGACGACCGGTTCGATGCCCGCGTCGCGCAGCAGCGCGAGCGTGTTGCGCGAGGTGCCGCAGGCCGGGTTGTGGTAGATCGTGGCCTTCACTCGTGGTTTCCTCCCGGATGGAGCCCGTCTTCGCCGCAGCCGCCCCGGAAAGGCTTGCTGCGCGCCGAGGTCAGACTATCATTGCGATCGCGAAACCGGGATCACGCACGAGGACGCCATGGACTTCCAGCAGGCAATGAAGAACCCGGGCAGGACGTTCGGCAAGCCGTCCGTCCTCGAGGCGTCGACCGAGTTCACCGTCGCCCAGAAGCGCGCGATCCTGCTGCAGTGGAAGGACCAGCTGACCCAGCTCAAGGTGGCGACCGACGAAGGCATGCCCGGCCCGGAGTCGGACGGCGCGGGCGCGGAATGCCTGAGGAACATCGTCGACGCGTTGAGACGGCTCGACGCCTGACGCCCGGCTCGCCCGGACTTCCGCCGCGATGCTGACGCAGGACCGGCTCGATCGGCCCGTAGACGCCTCGGCGGACCACGTGCTCGGGCCGGCGGACGCGGAGATCACGCTGGTCGAGTACGGCAGCTATGCCTGCCCGCACTGCCGCGTCGCGAACGAGCGCATCGCCGAAGTGCGCGATCGTTTCGGCGAACGCATGCGCTACGTCTTCCGGCACCGGCCGCTGACCGGCAGCGACATCGCGCGTCGCGCCGCCGAGCTGGTGGAGCACGCCGCAGATGCCGAGCAGTTCTGGCGCGCGCACGTCGCCCTCATGACGCGCTCCGAAACGCTGACGGAAGAAGACCTGCGCTCCGTCGCGGCCGACCTGGACATCGCGCGCCAGGACCCCGCGACGACCGAAGCGGCTGCGCGCCGCGCCGCGGCAGCGGTGGAAGCCGACGTCGCAAGCTCGCGCGCGAGCGGCGTGGCGTTCACGCCGACGTTCTTCATCAACGACCGTCGCTACGACGGCCCATGGGACGAGAGTTCGCTGTCGGATGCCATGCTGGGCTCGCTCGGCCACCGCATCCGGGCGGCGGCACTCGACTTCGCAGCCTGGGCCCCTTCGGCCGGCGTGCTGCTGCTGCTGATGTCGCTGCTGGCCGTGCTGGCCAGCAATTCGCCCTGGGGCGCGAGCTTCGCGGAGTTCTGGCGCGCGCCCTGGGCGATCGAGTTCGCCGGCGCCGGCCTGCGCATGCCGGCGCTCGACTGGATCAACCACGGCCTGCTGTCGATCTTCTTCCTGATCGTCGGGCTGGAGATCAAGCGCGAGTTCACGGTGGGCCATCTCGCGACGGGTCGGGCCGCGGCGATGCCCATCGCCGCGGCGCTCGGCGGCATGATCGTGCCCGCGACGCTGTACTCGCTGCTGATTCCGGAGGGCGGCTGGCAGCACGGCTGGGGCGTCCCGATGGCGACCGACACGGCGTTCGCGATCGCGCTGATCGCGATGATGGGTCGCCGCGTGCCGATCGAACTGCGCATCTTCCTCACCGCCGCGACCATCGTGGACGACATCGGCGCCATTTCCGTCGTCGCGATCTTCTACAGCGCGGAGATCGACGTCGGGTATCTCGGCGCGTCCGCACTGCTGATCGCAGCGCTCGCACTGCTCAATCGCGCGAAGGTCTACCGCGTCGCGCCCTACCTGCTGCTCGGCGCCGCGCTGTGGGTCTGCGTGCACGCGGCCGGCGTGCATGCGACGCTCGCCGGCGTGATCCTCGCGCTCTTCATCCCGACGCGACCGCCGCCCGACCTGCGCGCCCTGATGACGCAGGCGAACGTGATCGTGACCGCTGAAGCGCGCCAGGGCGACGATGTGCTGCGTCACGGCCCCTCGATCCCGGCGCTGCGCGCGCTCGATTCGATCCACGACCGCATCGAGTCGCCGGCCGACCGCGTGCTGAGGCGGGTCGCGCCGGGGTCCAGCTACTTCGTGCTGCCGGTGTTCGCGCTGGCGAACGCCGGCGTCGTGATCGGCGCCGACACGCTCGCGGGGCACGAGCCGCTGATGCTCGCGATCGCCTGCGGGCTCGTGCTCGGCAAGCCGCTCGGCATGACGCTGTTCTGCGCGCTCGCGGTGGCCTGCGGGCTCGCGCAGAAGCCGGCGGAGTACAGCTGGCGCCAGGTCGCGGGCGCCGGTGCGCTGTCGGGCATCGGCTTCACGATGTCGCTGTTCATCGCCGCGCAGGCGTTCCCGGTCGCCGCCGATTTCGCGGCCGCCAAGGTCGCCGTGTTCGGCGCGTCCATCGTGGCGGCGCTGGCGGGTGTCGCGATTCTCTGGAATGCCCGCGCCGGCGAATCGCCGGCTTAGTAACGATTTTTCGTCGATGCGGCGCTGACCGGCGCCGTTGGACGTTCACGAAAAGCCGGTGTACGAGGAGCGATCGCATCCTCGGCTTCAGAAGCCCTCCCCGGCGGCGATTGATTCTTCGCCGTTGCGTCGTCCAACCCGCACACGATGGGTACGCAGGCGCTGCATCCGGGCAAATCGATGGGATTCTGGGCATGTGGGAGGAAGAATCGCCGCGTCGCCTGCCTGCTGCTGTGGGCGGCGGCGGCGGCCGGGATCCCTGACAGCCGTGCCGAAGGCCTGTTGCCGAGCCTGCGCTCACGCGCACCACCACTAGAGCAGGCACGGCCGGCCGGTGTGCCGAGCGACGCGGAACTCGAGGCGGCCGAGGCCACGATTGGTGCGATCCTGATCGAGCCGCAGGAGATCTTTGACGCGGAGGAAGCCGACGACGAAGCGCGCGCGTTCCGCGCGGCGAATCGCCTGCACGCGCGGACGCGCCCGGAAACAATTGCTTCACAGTTGCTCTTCCACACCGGCGATCGATATTCGGCCGATCGACTCGCCGAGACCGAACGCCTCCTGCGCAAGGATCGCTACCTGTACGAGGCAAGCGTCGTCCCGGTGGCCTACCGAGACGGCGAGGTCGACGTTCTGGTACGCACCCGCGACGTCTGGACACTGAACCCGGGTGTTTCGTTCGGCCGCTCCGGCGGCGTGAATTCGTCGTCCGTCGAGATCGAGGAGATGAACCTGCTCGGCACCGGGCGGCAACTCAGCCTCGGGTATTCCGTGGATCACGACCGCAGCGCAACGGCGCTGCGCTACCGTGACCCGCACCTCGGCGACAGCTGGTGGCGTCTCGCCGCTGGTTACGCGGACAGCAGCGATGGCGGTTCCTGGCAGCTCGACATCGAGCGGCCATTCCATGCCTTGACCGCCACGAGGGCCGGCGGGCTGTCGCTGCTCGACGACGAGCGCGTCGACCAGCATTACGACCGGGGCGATGCCGTAGACGAGTACCGAGCGCGACGGCGGCTGGCGACGGTTTACGGCGGCCGCTCGGCTGGCCTGTCGGAGGGCTGGTCGCGCCGCTGGACGGCGGGCGTCACGGCCGACGAATCGCGGTTCGAGCCCACCGCAGACACGGTCGATCCGGCGCAGGTGCCGGGAGATCGCAGCCTCGTGTACCCGTGGCTCGGCTTCGAGATCCTCGAGAACCGTTACGAGAAGCGCAGCAATCGCGACCAGATCGGCCGGATCGAGGACGTCGCCCTCGGCTGGCACGCGGGGCTGCAGCTGGGCTGGGCCGACAGCGGGTTGGGCTCCGACCGCGACGCACTGATGTTCCGCGGCGATGCAGCCCGTGGCTTCGACTTCGGGCCCGAGGACAGCCTGCAGCTCGGTGCAACCCTCGGCGGCCGGCTCGAGGACGGCGCGTTGGCTGGCACGGTGCTCGGTGCCAGCGCGCGCATGCATCACCACGCATCGCCAGCTCGCGGACTGTACGTCTCGTTGCAGGCCGACGCCGGATACAACCTCGACGCCGACGCACCGCTCGAACTCGGCGGCGACAGCGGCCTGCGCGGCTACCCCCTGCGCTACACCGCCGGCGAAGGCCGTTGGCTGTTCACTGCAGAGGAGCGCTGGTTCACGGACTGGTACCCGCTGCGACTGGTCCATGTCGGTGCTGCCGCGTTCTTCGACGCAGGCGGCACCTGGGGCGAAAACCCCGGCGGCAGCCCACCGATCGGGTTGCTGCGTGACGTGGGCCTCGGTCTGCGTCTCGGCATGAGCCGCTCCGCACTCGCCAACGTTCTGCACGTCGATCTCGCCATGCCGCTCGACGGCGGCTCGGATATCAGCAACCTCCAGGTCCTCGTCTCGACCAAGGCCAGCTTTTGATGCGTCTCTCTCCCCCCCGATTCACGCTCGGCACCAACGCCCTGCTGCTGGTCGTCGCTCTCTACCTCGCGACGACCCAGAATCTCGCGTTCTGGGCAAAGGTGCTGCGCGCCTTGCCAGCGGACCGCGGAGGCGCGGAGTACGCACTGCTCGGCTGCCTGTTCATTGCACTGATGACGACGCTGCTGCTGGTGATGATCCCGTTTGCATCGCGCTGGCTGCTGAAGCCCGCGCTGGGCGTGCTGCTCGTGCTCGCCGCCATCTGCGGGTACTTCATGGACAACTTCGGCGTGGTCATCGACCGCGCGATGCTGGTCAACGTGCTCAACACCGACTTTCACGAGGCCGGCGAGCTGGTCGGTGCGCCACTGCTGCTGCGGGTCCTGGTGGCGGGTGGACTGCCGCTCCTGCTGCTTTGTCGTGTGCAGGTCGCACGCGGCCGTCCGCTCGCCGAATTCGGCCGCCGTGTCGCTCTCGCCGCAGTCGCCTTGGTGACGCTGCTCGTCTGCGTCATGGCCAATTACAAGGACGTGACTCTGTGGTCCCGCGAAAATCGTCAGGTGAGGACCGACGTCAACCCGACCTACCCGCTCTACTCCGCGTACCGGCAGGCCAAGGCGGAGTTCCGACAGCCAGGTGGGCCGCTTCGTGTCGTCGCCGCCGACGCCCATCGCAGCGCCTCCGTCACGGGCCGACCGCGCGTCGTGTTCCTGTTCGTGGGCGAAACGGCGCGGGGCGCAAACTTCGGGCTCGACGGCTACGCGCGGGACACCACGCCTGAACTGGCGGCCATCGAGGGCGTGGTGAGCTTCACCGACGTGCGCTCCTGCGGAACTTCCACAGCGGTGTCGGTACCTTGCATGTTCTCGAGGCTCGGGCGCTCGGACTACGGCCACGATCGTGCCCTCGCGCAGGAAAACCTGCTGGACGTCCTGCAGCGCGCTGGCGTCGGCGTGCTGTGGCGGGACAACAATTCCGATTCTTTCGGTGTGGCCTCACGCGTCCCGTACGAAGACTTGCGGAACCTCGGGCTCCCCGGCCTGTGTGAAGGCCACAGGTGTCGCGACGAGGTCCTGCTGCGCGGTCTGGATGAACTGCTGGCCACGACGACGACCGACCGGCTGGTCGTGCTGCACATGCACGGCAGCCACGGACCCTCGTACTATCGGCGTTACCCGCCGGAGTTCCGCCGCTTCCAGCCGGAATGCGCGCTGGACGCCGTGCAGCGTTGCGACCAGGCGAGCATCGTCAACGCCTACGACAACACCGTGCTCTACAGCGACCATGTGCTTGCGCAGGCCATCGGACTGCTCGCACGCCATGCGGACCACGTCGAACCGACATTCCTCTATCTCTCGGATCATGGCGAGAGCCTGGGCGAGGGCGGGCTGTACCTGCACGGTCTGCCGTACGTGCTGGCGCCGGACCAGCAGAAGCTCGTGCCCTTCGTTGTCTGGGCGCCCACGCTGGATCACGGTTGCGTCGAGGCGCGCCGTGACCGTTCGCTATCGCACGACAACCTGTTCGACACGGTGCTCGGACTGTTCGAGGTGGTCACGACCGAATACCGAACCCATTCCGATGTGTTGCGCGGGTGCGAACCGGCCGCTCATTCAGTGCGCCTGGCAGACGACTCTCGTGCCGACGGGCCGGCCTAGCCATCGCCAGGCCGGCCGCCCGGATACGGATCAGTCCGAACTCCACCACTCGATGAACTCACGGCAGTCGATCAGCCCGTCGCGGTCGACGTCCACTTCGTGGAAGCCGATGCGCAATTCCTCGACCGACATCGCGTCGTCCAGCCCTTCCATCAGCCGCCGGAATTCTTCGAAGTCGATGCGGCCGTCGTCGTTGCGATCGGCCACTGCGAATTGCTGGACCAGCTCGTGACGTGACGCAGGATGCCGATTGCGGTCGGGCATGGCATTACTCCTGATGATCTCCCGCGCCCGAGTCTCCAAGATCATCACGGCGCTCGCAATCCGCCGAAATGCCTGTTCGCTTGCGAACTGGGACGGATGCGTCCAGGCCCCTGGAGGACAATCGCGTCATGAGGCCGCACCTGCTCGCCCACGACGATCCCTCCACGCTGGACGCCGCGGAAGTCGCCCGTCGGCTGGCGGTCGATCCCGACGCCGGCTTGAGCACCGACGAAGCAGCTCGCCGGCTCGCGCAGGACGGGCCGAACGAGCTCCGTGCCGCGCCGACGGTCCCACGCTGGCGGCGCCTCCTGGCCCAGTTCCAGGATCCCCTGATCTACCTGCTGATCGGCGCCATCGCCATCTCGCTCGCCGCGTGGTTCATCGAGGGCCACCGCGGCTGGCCCGTGGACGCCGTCGTGATCGGCGCCATCGTGGTGCTGAACGGTCTGCTCGGGTACGCGCAGGAAGCCAAGGCGCGCAACGCCGTGGCGGCACTGGCGCGCATGACCGCCGTCACGTCGGCCGTGCTGCGCGAGGGCCGGGTGCAACGGGTCCCGAGCGCGCAACTGGTGCGCGGCGATCTCCTGGTACTGGGTGAAGGAGATGCGGTCGGCGCCGACGCACGACTCATCGAGGCGGCCTCGTTGCGCGTGCAGGAGGCTTCGCTCACCGGCGAGAGCGAAGCCGTGCTGAAGGACACGGCCGCCCTGCCCGGCCCCGCGGCGCTGGGCGACCGCCGCAGCATGGTCTTCAAGGGCACGGCCGTGGTGCAGGGCACCGGCCGCGCCGTGGTCACCGCGACCGGCATGGCGAGCGAGATGGGCACGATCGCCGAGATGCTCGACGCCACCGTCGAGGAGCCCACGCCGCTGCAGAAGGAGGTCGCCCGCATCGGCCGGATGCTCGGCGTCGCCGTGGTCGTCGTCGCGCTGGTCGTGGTCGCGACCGTGTTCCTGACCTTCGAGGTGCGCGGCGCCGCCGACGTCATCGACGTGCTGCTGCTCGGCGTTTCACTGGCGGTCGCCGCGGTTCCCGAAGGACTGC
>DAIOWG010000085.1:8059-10316 GCA_036758645.1 Dokdonella sp.
GACGTGCTGCTGCTCGGCGTTTCACTGGCGGTCGCCGCGGTTCCCGAAGGACTGCCCGCGATCCTGTCGGCGGTGCTTGCGCTCGGCGTGCAGCGCATGGCCCGGCGCAGGGCGATCGTCAAGAACCTGTCGTCGGTCGAGACGCTGGGCTCGGCCTCGGTGATCTGCTCCGACAAGACGGGCACCCTGACGCGCTCGGAAATGACGATCGAGCGGCTGATCACCGCTTCGGGGAGCGCCCGCGTGACCGGCATCGGCTACGTCCCGCAGGGCCGGGTCGAGGTCGACGGCGCCGCGCTGCAGGACGAGGCGCAACGCGCCGAGGCCATCCTCGTGCTGAGCGGCGGCAGCCTGGCCGGCAATGCGCAGTTGCAGCGGACCGCAGACGGCGACTGGCAGATCCAGGGCGATCCGACCGAGGCGGCCTTCCTCGTGGCCGAGCGCAAGCTGGGCGTGCACGAGCAGCGCGAACGACGCTTCGAGCGGGTCGCTGAGATTCCGTTCACGTCCGAACGGAAAATGATGTCGACGATCGAGGTGGACCACGCGCACGGCGACGAACTCGTGCTGGTCGCCAAGGGCGCGCCCGACGTCCTGCTCGAACGCTGCACGCGCGCGCGCACCGGGTGGGACGTGGTGCCGCTCGATGAATCGCTGCGCAAGCGCATTCTGGCGGACGTCGATGCGCTGAGCGACGACGCGCTGCGCACGCTGGCGGTGGCGTATCGGCCACTGCAGCAGGGCGAGGACGCAGACCCGCGCCGCGCCGCCGAACTCGAGCGGGACCTCGTCTTCGCCGGAACCGTCGGCATCATCGACCCGCCGCGCGAGGAAGCAGCGCAGGCCATCGCCGAGGCACACCGCGCCGGCATCCGCATCATCATGATCACCGGCGACCATCCACGCACCGCCGCGCGGATCGCCGCCGACTTAGGGCTGGTGGAGGCCGGCGCGAAAGCGCTCACCGGCGCCGAACTCGACGGGCTGGACGACGCGCGCTTTGCCGACGCGGTGCGCAACGTGTCGGTGTTCGCTCGCGTGGCGCCGGCACACAAGCTGCGCATCGTCGACGCCCTGCAGGCGGACGGCAGGATCGTCGCGATGACCGGCGACGGCGTCAACGACGCGCCGGCGCTCAAGTCGGCCGACATCGGCGTGGCGATGGGCATCGCCGGCACCGAGGTCACCAAGGAAGCCGCGCGCATGATCCTCGCCGACGACAACTTCGCGACGATCGTGCAGGCCGTGCGCGAGGGGCGCGCCATCTTCGACAACATCAGGAAGTTCCTGCGTTACCTGTTGTCCTCCAACATGGGCGAGGTGCTGACGGTGTTCCTGGGCGTCGTGCTGGCCGAAGCGATCGGACTCGGCGGGGCCGGGTCCGGCGGCGCCGTGGTGCTGCCGCTGCTCGCCACGCAGATCCTGTGGATCAACCTGGTCACCGACTCCGGGCCGGCGCTGGCCATGGGCGTCGATCCCGAAACCGGGGACGTGATGGCGCGGCCGCCGCGCCGGCCTGACGAACGCGTCATCGATCGCTCGATGTGGACCGGCGTGGTGGCGATCGGCTCGGTGATGGCGCTCGTCACGTTGCTCACGCTGGACCTGTACCTGCCGGGCGGAGTGATCGAGGGCACGCATGAACTCGCCAATGCGCGCACGGCCGCGTTCACGACGCTGGTGTTCGCGCAGCTGTTCAACTGCCTCAACGCGCGCTCCGACACGGTCAGCGCGTTCCTGCACCTGTTCGTCAACCCGTGGCTGTGGGGCGCGATCGCGCTGTCGGTCGTGCTGCAGGTTGCCGTGGTGCACGTCGGGTTCCTGAACACGGCGTTCGGCACGGTGCCGCTGGCCCCCGCGCAGTGGCTCGGGTGCGTGGCGCTGTCGAGCGCGGTGCTGTGGCTGGAGGAGCTGCGGAAATGGGTCGTGCGTGCGGCCGGGCGATAGGGCGGGCCGCGGGTGAGCGAGTCCGGTTCGAACGACGAGATGGGGGTCAGCGGGGTGCGCGGGCGGGTGGTGGTGCCTGCAGAGTGACGAGGTGCCGATCAAGCCACGCCAGCCTTCTCGACCTGGTACCGCGGCAGGTTGCCGTGGCCGGCCTCGAACAGCACCTTACTTCTTCTGGTCTGCCGGCGAGCCCAGCAGGTCAACAGCCGCTGTTGCGCGGCGAGGATGGTGCGCCAGGACGCAAGGCGCGGGTTCGGCCGCACCGGGGCCAGGTTTCCCGACCCCGGTGCCCGTGGTCAGCGCCGCGCGG
>DAIOWG010000086.1:0-10269 GCA_036758645.1 Dokdonella sp.
CGTTCTCGTGCGGAGGATTGGCGAACGAGAAGGCGCGGCGCGTGCCGTCTTAGAGCAGGATGTTGATGTATTGCCCGGCGACGAAATCGATGCGCTGGCTGCCCGGCAACGCGACCACGACCCGCATCACCGTTTCGCTGAGCCGTTCCATCCGCTCGACCCGGCCTTGGTAGCGGTTGATGGTCGGCGCGTTCGACGAACGCAGGGTTTCCACCGCGGGAACCTCGAACTCGAGGTCCTCGAGCGCGACCGCGCAGCACATCAGGGCCTTGCCTTCGGCACGCATCCGTTCGGTCAGGGTGTTGGGCTGGTACGGGCCGTGATCGAAGCGGCCATTGAGCACGGTGCAGACGCAGACGCCGCAGCCGCCGTTGCGGCATTCATACGGCAGCACGAGTCCGGCGCGCAGTCCCGCTTCGAGCAGGGTTTCGCCGTCACGCGCGTTGACGTGCTCGGGACCCGGGTGCGCGGCCAGTTGATAGATGCGCTGGCCTCCGGCCTTGCGCCTGACGCCGCCGAGCCAGGGCATCACCACGAGCACGCCCGTGCCGATCACGACCAGCGCCCAGACCGCCGCGAACGACCACGTCTTCAGCAACGGATAGACCAGCAGGAAGAACCAGTCGAGCGCGACCGACACGACTTCGCTGCCGAGGTCCGCGGGCCCGCCGTGGCTGTGCACGGGCACCAGCAGCGACATCGCGAGCAGGGTCGCCGCGAGGCCGATCGCGATCGGCCGTGGCGGTTGGGTGCTGGCCTTGGGCACGCGCTGGATATGCACCCACATCAGCAGCAGCAACAGCAGCGGAACGCCGATGTGGATGAACGCGAGCAACGAGAACAGGCGGTCGTTGACGCTGGACGGATCGATGAAATTGCGACTGAGGGTGCCGCCGAAACCCGGCAGCCAGTCCATCCATTCGAAGCTGGAGACGACCACGTACTGGGCCAGCTTGTCCCACGGCAACATGTAGCCGTTGATGCCGGAGACGTACACGAGCCAGATCAGGCCGACGCCGGTCAGCCACGAGAACGTGCGAAATCCATGCAGGCGGTCGAATGCGAAGTAGCGCAGCATGTGCAGCACGAGCATGAGCACCATCGCATCGGAGGCATATCGATGCGCGCTGCGCAGCACGCCGCCCGCGTACCACTGGTTCTCGGTCAGGGACTGCACCGACGCATAGGCGCCGGTGACACTGGTGTCGAAGAACGCATACAGGTACAGGCCGCTGCCGGCGACGATCCAGAACAGGAAGAACGTGATCGATCCGAGGTGGTAGAACGGATTCAGGCGATCGCCGAACGCGCGATTGAACAAGCCCTCGACCAGCATGAACAGGCGACGCAGCGCGCCTTGCAGGGCAGCGATCATGTCGGGCTCTCCGAAGGCTCACGCATCGGCGCACGGCCGCGCAATGCGTTCCAGACCACGACGACGAACATCAGGCCTCCGATGATCGCGATCAATCCGCCGAGGCCCATCAGGCCCATGCCGGCCACCTCGGCCTTGCTGCGCAACACCTGTTCGGCACCGGCCACCTTGCGTTGCACGCCGTAGCCTCCGGACCAGACCAGGCCGACGATGTGCATGAGCTGGCCGCCGCCGTAGAGCGTGGGCTGCCAGCGCGCGACGCGGCCTTGCGGCGTGCGATAGCCGAGCTTGGGCAGCAGCAGGTAGACCACGCCCATCAACGCAAGCGTGACGCCGACGATGCAGCCGTGGTAGTGCGCGGGGATCTTCACGTTGTTGCCACTGATGAACACGCCGATGACGCCGCCCGCGGCGAACAGCACCATCGAGGCGACCAGTGCGGCACGCAGCGCATCGTGACCGGTTTCCGGCGAGCGCGGCGAACGCAACAGGCCGATGACGACCGCGAGTCCGATCGGGACGATCGAGACGCCGCCGCCGAGGCGCATGGCCCAGGTGTGCAGGTCGCGATGCTCGACACTTGCGACCTCATGCGCGAGGTAAGCCCACGGAGTGACGAACACGCTGACCAGCGCGAGCATCAGCAGGAACAGTGCGATGCGCGGGCTCAGGGGCAGCTGCGCGCCGATCGTGCTGGCCAGCCACAGCCAGGCGACCAGCATCAGCAGGGTCCAGGTGAACTGCAGCGCGTGGCCACCGCCCCAGAACGCGATCTCGTAGTAGGCATTCCCCTCGAGTCCTGCCGGCGTCAGCAACAGCGACGCGGCGAACGCCAGCAGCGCCACCGCAGTCGAGACCACGCCGGCATTCAAGCCGAAGCGCAAGACCCCGCTTCCGTCCAGCTCGAGGCCGAGCGCCGGCGCGGCAATCAGGCTGCGCAGCACCAGCAGCAATGCCGCGATGCCCAGCACGCCGAGACCGGCAAGGAAGACGCCACCATCGAGCACCGGGATGTAGTTGGACATGATCGGCTCGCCGCTGCCGGTGAACGGCGCGATGCCGAGCAGCGCGGTTCCCGCATACGCGAGCAGCAGCGCCAGCCAGCCCAGCAGGTTCGCGCGCGCCCGGCTGCACAGGCTCCAGAGCATGCCGGCGAGCGCAAGGAACCACACCAGCACGGACAGGTCGACATGCACGACCAGCGCGACGCGAAAGAAATCGGCGACCGGCAACCACGCATTCACGCCCGGCGTGCGCGATGCCACCAGCAGGACCGAGTAGAACCCGGAAACGATCAGCGCCAGCAGGCCGAGCCAGAGCCAGCCGCGCACGAGTGCGCGATCGGATTCGACCGACAGCGCCAGCGTATAGGCGGACGCGCTCGATGCAGTGCGGGTCGAATAGGCTGCGGACGGCGCCGCGACTTGTTCGCGGCTCACAGCAGGATGATCCGGCGGGACGCGGCGTCGAAATCGACCACGAGGATCTCGGCCGGTGCGAGCGTGACGGTTTCCGCGCGCGTGTAGTCGAAGCCTTCGCTGCGCGCATCATCCTTCATGCGCACGACGATCTCATGCGTGCCCGCGGCGACCTCGAGCCGCCGGGAGACGACGGCCGCACCGTCGCTGGACAAGCCCGAAGGCTGGGACACCTGGTGATGGGCGAGTTCGCCATCGACATCGACTTCGACCGTGAGCGGCGAGCGCTCGCGCGGACAATTCCTCGGCACGCGCATGTTCGGTGGCAGCTTGGCCAGTTCCTCGGGGCTCAACTCCACGCAATCACCGAGCAACTTGCCCTGGTGGCTGATGCTGATCTTGATCAGCGCACGGTCCGCGGCGAGGTTCTCGTAAACCGGCCAGCGCGTGAACACGAGGATGACCGCCGCGAGTGCCGCGTAGAGGAGAGCCTGCCCGAGCCATGCGCCGATCGTGTTCATGGTTGGATTCCTGTCGTCGCAGAGTGGCGCAATTCGCCGATGGCTTCAACGAGCATCGCACGATCGCGCGAACCCGCCATGATGAACCGGTAACGGTGCGCGGGCACGCTCGCGCGCAGATGCGGTTCGCGCTCGCCGAGCAGGCGCTGCGCGGTCCACCGGTTTCCGAGGCGGAACGCGCACGCGCCGGCCGCACAGCCGGAGACGACGACGCCTGCAGCGCCTGCGCGCAGCGCGTATTCGATGAAGGAAGGCGGCAGCTGGCCGATGCAGAGCAGGTTGCGGCCGGACACATCCGGCTCGTGCAGGTCCTCGACATCGAGGCCATGACGGCATCCGAACACGATGATCGGTGGCACCGTCGCCGCCTGCAGCACCTGCACGAGGCTGCGCCGCAACGCATCGACCGGCAACTGCGGCATGTCGATGCCGTTGACGAGATCGACCGCGCTGCGGAAGGGTGTCGCCGACGGACAGGCACCGGCGCAGATGCCGCAGCTGGCGCAGCGATCGGCCGCGACCACCGCGATCTGCTTGCCCGGCCTGCCGTCGGGGTGCGGTTCGAGGCTGATCGCGGAATACGGGCAATCCTCGACGCAGCGACGACAGCCGTTGCAGTTGTCGGCATCGACGAGCGCGACTGCAGCTGCCGGCGCAACGCGCCGCAGTGGCATCAGCGACACGAGCGCGAGCAGCGCGGCGATCAGGATCCAGGTCGGCCCCGGCGAGAGGGCGTCGGCGATCGGCAACAGATGCAGCACGATCCAGTCGAACGCCAATGCGGTCGGCACGCGATCCGGATCGGCCGGGGCGCCGCTCATGACCGGCCAGGCAAGCGCCATCGCGCCAAAGCTCGCCAGCAGGCCGATCAGCAGCGGGCGCGGGGGCAGGATCGCGGGCCGGGTGATCCGCTGCAGGTGGAACCAGAGGCCGAACAGCAGCAGCAGGGGCACGCCGATGTGGATGAAGACGAGCAGCGAGAACAGCCGGTCGGTGATCGCCGCGGCGCTGAGGAAATTGCGGCCGAGCGCACTGCCGAGCAACGGCAAGCCATCGACCAGTTGCGCGCTGCCGACCGCCGCGTACTGGCCGAGCGTATCCCAGTTGAGCCAGAAGCCGCCGATGCCGCTCACGTACATCAGGACCAGCAACGGCATCCCGGTCAGCCAGGTGATCGCACGGAAGCCGGAGTAATGGCCCATGATCCACTCGCGCAGCAGATGCGCGAGCGTCGCGAGCATGAAGCCATCGGCTGCATAGCGGTGCAGGCTGCGCAGCCAGCCGCCCGGCCAGCGTTGTTCGCGCGACAGCGCATCGATCGACTGCCATGCACCCGCGAGCGAGGTGTCGAACACCGCGTAGAGCCAGATTCCGCTGATCAGGAGGATCGCGAACATCAGGCACGCGATCGCGCCGAGTTGGCGCAGGGGATTGCTGTTACCCGGGAAGAACCGGTCCAGTGCGTGCTCGAGCCAATCCCACGCGCCTCTGATCGCGGATGCCTTCATGCTCGCTGCAGGCGCTTGCGGGCCCGATGGTCGCGCCACTCCCGGATCGCCAGCCACGCCATCAGGCTGATGAAGGTGATCCCGCCGGCCAGTTCGATGTAGAGGGAATAGTCGACCCGGTAGCGGCCGGTTTCCGGGTCGTAGACCGAGCACAGGATGCGGATCTTGGCGAACAGGTCGCTCATCGAGCGGGTTTCCGCGACCAGGCCTCCGCCCAGCAGGCGCTTCAGCGGTTCACCGAGCGAGTCGGGACCGAACGCATCGCCCAGCACCTGCTGGCGGATGATGCCGGCCGAATCCACCACGCTGACCTGCAAGGTGTGGTCGAATCCCATCGGCGTCGGCACGAAGCTGAAGCCGAAGCCGCGCGCGACCTCGGCGACATCCGCCCTGGCCGGACTGAGGAAGGTCCAGTTGTCGTAGCGGATGGATTGCTTCGCCGCATACTCGCGCAACGCCATCGGCGAGTCCGTCGGTTGGTCGAAGCCGATGCTGACCACGTTGAACTGATCGTCGCCGAAGCGACTGCGCATCGCATTCACCGACTTGTGCAGCGCCCGCGTGCTGTTCGGGCATATCCGGTAGCAACCGGTGTACAGGAAATTGACCAGCAGCGGCTTGCCGCGGAAGCTCGCCAGCGAGACCGGTTCGCCGCGCTGGTCGAGCATCGGGAGCGCCGGCACCGGCCGACCGATCACCGCGAGGCTGTCGCGCAGCGCGACGTCCTGGTCGAGGCCGGGCAGCGGGTCCGGCGCCGGCGGCGCGTCGACCACCGCGGGCGCGATGCGGTTGCTGTTGTCGGCGACTGCGGGGGGCGGCTTCGCCGAAGACGCGCCGCACCCGCACGCGAGCGCGACGGCAGCCAGAAGCGTCGGCAGTCTCGAGCAGGCTTCGTGCATGACCACTACCGCAGCAGGACGTCCAGGCAGGCTGCCGCGAGCACGGCATTCAACTGGACCAGGGAGGCGAGGAAGCTCGCGATCGCGGTCTTTCGCGTCGGCGCCACGACCAGCAACCACGACTTGTGGAGGAACCATGCACTGCCGGTCAATGCCCCGAGCAGATAGACCGGACCTGCACCGAACCAGAATGGAAGCAGCGAAGCCACGGCCAGCGCGAGCGTGCTCGCGAACACGATGTTCGCGCCGCGCTGCACCCCGAACACCACGGGCATCATCGGGATGCCCGCGGCCGCGTAGTCATCGCGATTGGCGATCGCAAGGCTCCAGAAGTGCGGTGGCGTCCACAGGAACAGGATCAGCGCGAACAACCATGGCAATGGCCCCGGTTGGGGATCGGCGGCTGCCGCGCCGGCCAGCACGGCGAAACTGCCGGACAGCCCGCCGATCACGATGTTGCTCCAGCTGCGACGCTTGAGCCAGACGGTGTAGATGATCGCGTAGAAGAATGCGCCGAGGAAGACGAACGCCGCTGCCTGCGGATTGACCACTTCCCACGCGACCGCGACCGCCGCGAACAGCATCGTCGCGAACAGCAGCAGCCACGCCGGGTGATGGCTCAGCGTGCCGGTCACGAACGGTCGCGTGCGCGTGCGCGCCATCAAACGGTCGCTGCGATGCTCGTGGTAATGGTTGAACGCACCCGCAGCGGCCGAGGCGACCAGGGTGGCCACCGCGAGCACGATCACCTCGAGCGGCCCGGTGCGCCCCGGGGTGATCACGTAACCGACCACCGCGGTGATCATGATGAGGAAGCCGATGCGCAGCTTGAACAGGCTCAACACATCGCGCGCGACTTGTGTCGCGGAACGCTCGCGCGGGATGCAGGCGGTATTCATGGCGGGCAACCTCACCGGTTTCGATCACGCATCGGGATCTCCGCTCCGGATCGCGTGATCCGGAGCGGCCGCAAGGCTGACTCAGCTCAGCCCCCACAAGGTCGACAGGTACTTCCAGTTGATGAAGTAGTAGAGGACGAACGCCGCGAGGAAGATCATCGCGAGCACGAAGGTGCCCGGCGCCGCGAAGCCCAGCGAACCGTAGCCTTGTGCCGCTGCCGTCGGCGCGCCGACCGGGATCGGGGTCGGGTCCGGACTGATCTTCGTCTGCACCACGCGCTTGCCCCAGAGCAGCGAGCCGACGGTCAGGTAGATGAAGATCGCGCCGCTGGCGATTGCGACGATGCCACCGA
This sequence comes from Dokdonella sp., assembly GCA_036758645.1. Classification (GTDB taxonomy): domain Bacteria; phylum Pseudomonadota; class Gammaproteobacteria; order Xanthomonadales; family Rhodanobacteraceae; genus Dokdonella_A. The sequence goes on from DAIOWG010000086.1 coordinate 6,974, forward strand.
TGCCGACCAGCCCCATCATCAGGTACGCCGCGCCGGGCCATTCATAGGCGAGTGCCGCGCCGCTGAACGCCATGTCCCAGTGCCGGCGCGAAACGCCGAGCGTGCCGGCGCCCATCATGACCAGGCAGAAGAAGTACATCGAGAACCCGAACAGGTACGGCTGCCACCTGGCCAGGGCCGGGTTGATGATCTCGCGCTTGAACAGGGTCGGGATCAGGAAGTAGGTCAGCGCCATGAACGAGAGCGTGGTGCCGACCACCACCGTTGCATGGAAATGCCCGGGCACGTAGATCGTGTTGTGGATGATCATGTTGAGCTGCTCGGTGCCCATCATCACGCCGGAGATGCCGCCGAGGAAGCCGAAGCCGACGATCGAGATGAACACGCCCGAGAACGAGGGATTCCCCCACGGCGCCTTGCGCAGCCACTCGAACAGTCCCTTGTTGTAGCCCTTCGCGCGCTGCGCCACTTCCATCGCACCGGGAATGGTGAGGCCATGGATCATCGAGGCGAGCACCGCGAAGTACATGAAGTAGCTGGTGTTGAGCACCTTCCACTCCACGCTCATGCCCGGATCGGAGAGGATGTGGTGCGCGCTGGCCAGCTGCAGGAACACGATGTAGAGCAGGAAGGCGCCGCGGCTGACGCGTTCGGACATCGGCTTGGCTCCGAACACCACGGCGGCGACGAAGTACCAGATCGAGATGTGCGCGGCGACGTTGATCTGCTGCGAGGAGTGGCCGAATGCCCACCAGATCACGCGGTAGATCAGCGGATCGACGTGTTCGATCCAGTTCATCGACAGCATCCAGGTCGGGATCAGGATGATCGCGCCGGATGCGATCGTGAAGACCGCGATGATCGCCGCGGTGATCGCGCCGAACGTCACCAGCGGCACCGAGCCCTGGTAGGTCCTGTCGCGCTTGGCCACGACCAGCGTGCCGAAGAACACGAAAGTGGCGATCAGTGCGCCGACCGCGAACAGGATCAGGCCCAGGTAGAACGACGGCGCCGCCATCATCGGCACGTACGACGTCATCATCACGCTGGAGCCGCCCTGGTAGACGGCGATGTTGTTCATCACCGCGCCGATCACCATCAGGGCGAATGCGGTCCACGCGACCTTCGGCGTCGCGATGCGACATCGCAGCAGCGTGGAGGAACAGAAGTACAGGACCGCGATCTCGAAGAAGATGATCCAGTAGATCAGCATGTCCAGGCCGTGCGCGGTCAGCACCTGGTAGAACGTCGCGGCTTCGAGCCAGTGCACGGTCGGCCAGCGCGTGAGCACGACGCCGATCGCGAGGATGCCGCCGATCAGCAGGAAGATCACGCCCGCGACCGCGTTCGCGATGATCAGCTTCTCCGCCCGGGCCTCGAACTGCAAGCCGGAGCGCGGACAGGTGCGGTAAGTCGTTTCATGGGCCATTGCCGGTCTCCGCCTTGACGTAGATGCGTCCGACCATGGTGTGATGGCCCATGCCGCAGAATTCGTTGCACACCACCGAGTAGGTTCCACTCTGGTTGGGCGTGACCGTCACCACGTGCTCGTATCCCGGCACCACCTGGATGTTGATGTTGGCCGGTTGCAGCGAGAAGCCGTGGTTGTAGTCCATCGAAGTCAGGTGCAGCCGATAGGTCTGGCCCTCCTGCAGTTCGAGGATCGGCCAGAAGTTCCACAGGCGCGCGATCATGTAGACGTCGCTGCCCGGAGGCGGCGCGACGACCGGCGTCTGCATGTCGGTTTCGGTGCGCACGGTGTACTTGTCGACCACCGCCTGCGTCTTGGCCGCGAACTGTTCCGAGGTGGTCTTGTATGTCTCGGTCGAAAGGTTCTGCTTACCGTACATGTGCCAGTAGATCATCATGAAGAACATGATCAGGCACCAGACGAAGGCAATCGCGATCCAGGTGCCTTCGACGCGATCAAGCGGATGCTTCCACCACAGCCGCTCGGTAGGCGGCAAGATTGCGCTCATGGTCGTTTCCCCGACTGCTGCAACGTGAGACGCCTACTTGGCGACCGGAATGGTCAGGATGTCGATGACGCCCCACAGGACGTAGACCACCATCGGCACCAGCACCCCGATGAACAGGAGCAGGAACGGGTTGTCGAGCAGCTTCTGCATCAGCGGAATTCTTTCGTCGTGCGCCTGCGAGGTTTCCATCGACTTCTCCTCCCGTGGGTCGGACCGGCTGCCAGACCGGCAAGTCCGGGCAATTTAACGCCGTTTTGCGCCGCGCCTTCCTGACCTGGGTCAAGACGACCGGGTGCACCCGTCCGCGGCGCGTGACAATGGCCGCCCCGTCGGTAATCCTTCGCTGTCTTGTCGGGGCATGATCGGAGCGAGCGATGCGGGGATTCGGGCAGGGTCGGACGCCGGACGTGGATCGGCGTGCACGACCGCGCGCGGTGGGTGCCTGGTTGCTCGCGTGCTGCGTGGTCCTGCTGATGCTCGTGATGGTCGGCGGTGCGACACGGCTGACCGAGTCGGGTTTGTCGATCGTCGACTGGAAACCCGTCGCAGGCGTGCTGCCGCCGATCGGTGAAGCCGCATGGCAGGCCGAGTTCGCGCGCTACCAGTCCAGCCCGCAGTACACCGAAGTCAATCGCGGCATGGCGCTCGGCGAGTTCAAGACGATCTTCTGGTTCGAGTATGTGCATCGCCTGCTGGCTCGCCTGCTCGGACTCTGCTTCGCTCTTCCGCTGCTGTGGTTCTGGTTGCGCGGCGCGATTCCCGCGCGCCTGCGCTGGCCCCTGCTCGGCATCCTCGCACTTGGCGCGGCGCAAGGCTACATGGGCTGGTACATGGTCAAGAGTGGTCTCGTCGACGTGCCGCGCGTGAGCCCGTACCGACTGGCCGCTCATCTCGGACTGGCCCTGCTCGTGCATGCGCTGATGCTGCGCCTCGCGTTGGGACTCATCTGGCCGCGGACCGCCGACCCCGCCGGCAGGCCCGCCCGACGCTGGCCGCGCGGGCTCCTGCTCACGCTGGTCGCGATCACGATCCTGTTCGGCGCGTTCGTCGCCGGCCTTCGCGCCGGGCTGATGTACAACACCTTCCCGTTGATGGCCGGGCAATGGATTCCACCCGGACTCGGCGGGATGGAACCTGCGTGGCGCAATCTCTTCGAGAACCCGGTGACCGCGCAATTCATCCACCGCGTGCTCGCGTTGGGCACGTTGGCCGTGGTGTTCGGCGTGTGGTGGCGGATGCGAAGAGCGGCCGAGGATGCCGCACAGGTGCGCTCGCGGCACGCGCTGCTGCTGCCGTTCACGCCCATGCTCGTGCGGT
>DAIOWG010000087.1:0-10258 GCA_036758645.1 Dokdonella sp.
CGAGGCGAAGCGGCGGCGCAGCGGCCTGCTGCGCGACGAGGAGGACCTCGCGGCGTTCTTCGCCGGCAAGCTGCCCGGCGACATCAGCACGGCGGCCGCGCTCGATGCGTGGTACCGGCGCGCCTCGCCGTCCGAACAGGCGGCGCTGCACTGGTCGCTGGACGACGTGCTCGGCGAATCGGCCGGTGCAAGCGCGCGCGACTATCCGCGTGAACTCCAGTTCGCGGGGCACGCGCTGCCGCTCGCGTATCGTTTCGTGCCGGGTGATGCCGCCGACGGCGTGACGCTGCAGCTGCCGCTCGCGCTCGTCAATGCGGTGCCGTCCGCGCGCTGCGAGTGGCTGGTGCCGGGCCTGCTCGCGGACAAGGTCGCCGAGGCGATCCGTTCGCTGCCCAAGGCCTTGCGCCGCAATTTCGTGCCGGCACCCGACTACGCGCGCGCGTTCGCCGAAGCCGAGCCCGCGCGCGACGAGCCGCTCCTCGCGGTGCTCGCGGGCTACCTGCAGCGCGTGAGTGGCGTGGTGGTGCGCGAGCAGGTTTGCGCGGCCATCGCCTGTCCGCCGTACCTGTTGATGAACTTCCGCGTGCGCGACGAAAAAGGCGAACTGCTCGCCGAGGGCCGCGACCTCGGCGCGATCCAGGCGCAGTGGACCGGCGCCGCGCGCGCCGCGTTCTCGCGCCGGGCCGACGTCGACCTCACGCGCGACGAGGTCGATGCGTTCGATTTCGACGAGATCCCAGCGAGCATCGTGTCGAGCGGAGGCCTGACTGCGTTCCCGGCGCTGGTGGACCTTGGCGGCAGCGTCGCGCTGCGCGTATTCGAGCGGCACGACGAGGCATTGGCCGAGCACGCGAAGGGCGTCGAGCGCCTGCTGCGCCGCGCACTTGCGGACAAGCTCAAGCAGGCGCGACGGCAGCTTCCGCTCGCGAACGCGCTCGCGCTGAAATGGGCCGCGTTCGGCAGCGCCGAGGCGCTGCGCAGCGACATCGTCGAAGGCGCGCTGCGCGAGCAGCTCGCCACGAGCGAGCTCGACATCCGCGACCGCGCGCAGTTCCAGCGCACCAGCGACGCGATCGCGCGCGGGCTGTTTCCGGCGGCGATGGACCGGCTCCAGCTCGCCGAGGCGATCATCCTGGCGCAAGCCGAGTTGCGTCCGCTGCTCGAGCCGCCGCTGATCGGGTTCGCGAAAGCGAACTACGACGACCTGCGCGAACAGCTCGAGGAATTGCTGTCGGCCGGCTTCCTCGCCGACACCGATCGCGTGCGGCTCGCGCAGTTCCCGCGCTACCTCAAGGCCATGAAGCTGCGTGCCGAACGCCTGCGCCAGGACCCTGCGCGCGACCAGGCGCGCATGCTCGGCGTGCAGCTCTACTGGCGCGATTTCCTGAATCTGCGCGCGAGCCGTGGCGACGATGCATCCCTGCGCGAGCTGCGCTGGCTGATCGAGGAGTTGCGCGTGTCGACGTTCGCTCAGGAACTTCGCACTGCGGAATCCGTCTCACCCAAGCGGCTCGCGAAGCTGGTGGAAGCACTGCGCGCGGAGAACTGATCGCCATCCGGGCATGGCTTCGCTGCCCGCTCGCCCCGAGCGCTGGCCGCGCTCCGCACCCACTGCGCGCAATATCCGTTCGCCAGGGCGCAAGGCGTGCTCGAAACGCAATGTCCGTTCGCCCCGAGCGCAGGCCGAAGGCCGGAGTCGAAGGGTCACGTCGTGCCGGTGTTGCGACACGCGTGCGCTTCGACTCCGCGGCCTGTGGCGGCCGCGCTCGGCGCGAACGCGAATCCTGCGCTCGCCGGCCTTACTCGATGCGCTTCACGCGCACGCTGCAGCCGCAGCCCTCGACGTACATGAGCCAGCTGCCCATCAGCATCGGCTTGATCTTGACCGCCGGATTCTCGAAGCGGCCGGTGTCGCGCATGCCGGATTCGGCCTGCTGCCACTTCTGGCCATTTTCGAGCGTGAAGATCGTCTTGCCGCGCCAGCCTTCGAACACGCCGACGATGCGATCCTCCACGTTGTCGCGCGCGGATTCGTCGGGATAGAACACCGCGCCGCCCGACGGCGTGCGGTACTGCACGATGCCGCTGCCGTGCGCGTCCAGCCATGCATTGAGCGCCTTGAGTTCCTCCGGCGAGAGCTTCTGCAGGCCTGCTGCGGTGAAATCCGCGCCAGACATGCGCTCTTCGAGCGTGGGCGATGCGGTCTGCGCAAGGGCGCAGGAGGTGGCGAGAAACAGGGTCAGGGCAAGGCTCGTGATCGGGCGCATAAGGTCTCGTCGGCGAGGCCGCAATCTGTGATTGCGGTTACAAAAATCCTTGGATTTACACGATGTTAACGCGTGCATCGGCGCGCGTTTGGAGGTACACTCCGGCACGTTTGAAGTGTAGCACGCGCCATCGGGAGCCACCCGATTGGCCAATTTGCTGCGGTCAAACACAGGCGTTCAGGGTTCGTACAGAAGCGGGCGAGGGACGGCAGAACCGCGCGAATGCTCCACGCAAACCCCCGTTTTGACTAGAGAATCCGAGAAAATGGCACTGAACAAGCTGGTTCGTCGCGCGTGCATGGGGGCTGCGGCCTCCTTCCTCTTGGTTCCACTTGCCCAAGCCGCGAAGCTGGCGGTCAACGACGAGGCCCCGCTGACGATCGTTTCGCCGGGGTTCGACTACAACATCCTGACTGGGCCTGTCGGAAAGCTCAGCGTCGCCACCGACGGCTACCTGTTCTGCGCGAACGTCATCCTCGAGACGCAGGATGTCAGTTCCGTCACGATGGCGCCGAGCCACGCGCGTTGGACCCTGCCCGAAGTCGTGATCAAGTCGATTTCCTATTCTGGCGGTCAGTTGCGCGTGAATCGCTCGCCGACCAGCGTCGAGGAGAGCACGCTCGTCTGCCTGGCGCGGGGCCCGCAAGGTCAGATCGCGACTCCCTACAGCCCGTTTGCGAATGGCGTGTTCCGCAATGGCTACGAAGGGCTCGAGGCGGTCCAGTACGCAAGTCTCGTCAACTGGCAGCCGGTTGACGGGTTCGACTGGGCACAGCCCGACTGGAGCGAAGTGCCGACCGATTCGTGCAACTTCGACATGACGCCCGAGAATTCGCCCGAGGCGGAGGAAACCGCCTTGTGCGCTGCGGCCACCGGCATTCGACCGGGCGAGTCGGAGTTCGGAACGCGCTCTCCCACCATGTGGACGGCCACGCATGGCGCGAATTTCATCTACGTCGCGCGCATCGATGCGCGCCTGGGTGCGCAGGCCCCCAACGGCAGCAATGCTGCTTTCGAGGCGCCTCTCGCGCCGAATGGGGTCGACGGCATCCCGAGTTCGATCAACTTCAAGATCCGCGACGGCTTCGATTCGCAGTACCTGACGAGCACCGGCTCCTACTGCTTCCTCGATGCGCTGCCTGCCACGCTGACCTCCAGCGTCTGTACCGGCGCCGCGGTCGGCGACTCCATCAACGGCGTCTTCGACTACACGATCTCGTTGAGCGTGCTGACTGCGCCTGCGTTGTCTCGCTACGTCGCGGTGATTCGCTCGACGACGACGGATTTCCCGCCGATCCATACACCGATCGCGGCGATGGCGATCATGTCCGAGCCGACCACCGCACGCGCCGAACATGGCGACTCGTTCGTCGGCGATAACGTGATCTTCGGGTTCCCCGGCAACGGTGGTTTCCCCTGGATGACGCAGTAAGCTCGGTTCGTTCGATGCACCGCCGCCGCGCTGGCGGCGGTCGCAGCCACGGCAGCGCCGCCGCCCCGGCGCGAGGCTGATCGTGAAGAAGTCCACGAGTGCGCGGGTGTCCGAAACGGCATCCGCGCCCCGCATCGATTTTTCGTCTGATCCGGTCGCCACCGCGCGTCGCATCGCGCAGGCTTGCGCCTCGCCGGACGCGTGGACCGCCGCGCAATCCGAACTCGACGCCACGCTCGCGCTGATCGCCGAACTCGGCGTCGGCAGCGACGCGCAGGCCGCTTGCGTGCTGTTCGCCGCGATCGAATGCACGCCCGTCGATGCACAACCCGATCCGTCAGGCTGGCCCGAGGAACTGCGCACGCTGGTCGAAGGCCAGCAGGCTGCCGAGAAAGTGTGGGCGCTGTACGCCGCGCACGGGTCGGTGGGCGGCAGCGAAGGATTGCGTCGCCTGCTGCTCGCGATCGTGCGCGACCTGCGCGTCGTGTTCGTCCTGCTCGCGCGCCAGGTCGTGCGCATGCGCGCCGCGGCGCGCGCAACCGAACCCGAGCAACGCGCGCTCGCGCGGCTCACGGCCGACATCCATGCGCCGCTCGCGAACCGGCTCGGCATCTGGCAGCTCAAGTGGGAACTCGAGGATCTCGCGTTCCGATTCCTGCAGCCGGATGTCTATCGCCGAATTGCCGGCCTGATCGACGAGCGTCGCGGCGACCGCGAGGCATGGATCGCGGTCGCCAAGGCGCAATTGCGCGCCGCGCTCGAGAAGGCCGGCATCGAAGCCGACATCGCGGGCCGCCCGAAGCACATCTATTCGATCTGGCGAAAGATGCAGCGCAAGGGCGTGGAGTTCTCCGAGCTCTACGACGTGCGCGCGCTGCGCTTGCTGGTCGCCGACCTCGCCACCTGCTACGCCGCGCTCGGCGTGGTGCACACGCTGTGGCCGCCGGTGCCGGGCGAGTTCGACGACTACATCGCGAACCCCAAGGGCAACCAGTACCAGTCGCTGCACACCGCGGTGATCGGCCCGGAAGGGCGCACGCTCGAGGTGCAGATCCGTTCGCATGAAATGCACCGCCACGCCGAGCTCGGCGTCGCCGCGCACTGGCGCTACAAGGAAGGCGGCAGCACCGACGCGAGCTTCGAGCGCAAGATCGCGTGGATGCGCAAGCTGCTTGACGGCATGGACGCGCGCGACGACGATGCTGCGCTGCTCGCCGGTTTCCGCACCGAGGTGGTCGAAGACCGCACCTACGTGTTGACGCCGAAGGGCCAGGTCGTCGACCTGCCGCGCGATTCGACCGTGCTCGATTTCGCCTACGCGATCCACACCGACGTCGGCCATCGTTGCCGTGGCGCCAAGGTCAACGGGCGCATCGTGCCGCTGTCGTTCCGTCCCGCGACCGGTGACCGCGTCGAGATCCTCGCCGGCAAGCTGATCGAGCCCAAGCGCGATTGGCTCTCGTCCCAGCACGGTTTCCTCGCGACGCATCGCGCGCGCGAGAAGGTGCGCGCGTGGTTCAAGCGCGTCGACCTTGCGCAGAACCTCGCGGCCGGCCGCTTCGTGCTCGAGCGCGAGCTGCGGCGCCTCGGGTTGCAGCCGCCGAACCTCGACGCGCTGCCCGCGCGCTTCAACCTGAAAAGCCACGACGAGCTGCTGGAGGCGCTCGCGTTCGGCGACGTCGGCACCGGCCAGCTCGCGCGCGCGCTGCACGAGCTCGGCACGCCAGCACGCGAGCAGGCGCCGCCGACGCCGCTGCCCTCGCGCGCGCCGAGCGGCGACGGCGCGATCGTCATCGAAGGCGTCGGCAACCTGCTCGCGCAGCTCGCGCGCTGCTGCCGGCCGCTCCCCGGGGACGCAATCGCCGGCTTCATCACGCGCGGCCGCGGCGTCTCGGTGCACCGTGCGGACTGCCGCCAGCTCGCCAAGCTGCGGGATCGCGATGCGAGCCGCATCGTGCTGGTGGATTGGGGACGCCGTGCGCAGTCCACTTACGACGTGGACGTGGTCGTGCGTGGCTACGACAGGAAGAACCTGCACAAGGACGTCAGCAACGCGATCGCGAGCGCCAACGTGCAGGTGGTCGCGCTCGATGCGCGCGTCGACCCGCGCAAGGGCATCGCCGAGATGAACTACGCGCTGCGCGTGGCGGACTTCGGCCAACTCAGCGGCGTGCTCGCGCAACTGCTCGCGGTGCCCAACGTGATCGACGCGCGCCGGGTTACGTGATTCCATGCGCGCCGCACGCGTGCGTTTCGGTTCCGCGGGCTGCGCCCGTTGCGCTCGGCGCGAACGGATCTTCTTCAGCCGTTCCGCCGGCACTCCGGCTGCGCAGCCACTGAAAGCGCCGCACGCGTGCGTTTCGGTTCCGCGGGCTGCGCCATCGCGAACGGACATTCTTCACGTTCGCCCTGAGCGCAGGCCGAAGGCCGCAGTCGAAGGGCCCGTGCGCCGCGCCGTGCTTCGCCGGGTGCTTCCACTGGCCCGCACGGGAGCCGACGCCCGCGTGCGCAGACCGCGCCTGCCCGTTGGCCGCCCGGGCGCATGTTATCCTGCCCGGCCAGTCCGACTCGCGTGCGCGCGCGCGCCACGTCCGGGCGCCCAGCGGGTATGACGCCAACGTGATCGAGGTCCCCGGATTCCGCATCCTGCGCCAGCTCGGTCGTGGTGGCATGGCCACCGTGTACCTCGCCTTGCAGGAGTCGGTGGATCGCGAGGTCGCGCTCAAGGTGATGTCGCCCGCGCTGCTGGTCGATCCCGATTTCGGCGAGCGCTTCCTGCGTGAAGCGAAGATCGCCGCGCGCCTGCACCATCGCCATGTGGTCGGCATCCACGACGTCGGACGCTCGGGCGATTACCACTACATCGCGATGGAGTACCTCGCGGGCGGCGCGGTGCTGCCCAAGGACGGCAGTGCACGCGACGTCGCGTTCGCCCTGCGGGTCGTGCGCGAAATCGCGGGGGCGCTCGCATACGCGCACGAGAAGGGTTTCGTGCACCGCGACGTCAAGCCCGACAACATCCTGCTGCGCGACGACGGTTCGGCTGCATTGACGGACTTCGGCATCGCGCGCGCGCTCGACAACGTCGCGCGCGTCACGCGCACGGGTGCCGTGGTCGGCACGCCGCATTACATGAGTCCGGAACAGGCGCGCGGCAAGCAGATCGACGGGCGCGCCGACCTCTACAGCCTCGGCATCGTGCTCTACGAGATGCTGGTCGGGCGGGTCCCGTACCACGCCGATGATTCGCTCGCGATCGGCATCATGCACATCACCCAGCCGGTGCCGGAGCTGCCACAGGCATTGCAGGCGCTGCAGCCGCTGCTCGACCGGCTGCTGGCCAAGCAACCGGAAGACCGCTTCCAGACCGGCGGCGAGGTCGCCGCTGCGATCCTCGCGATGGATGGCAAGGCGCAGGAAGGTGCGCTGCCCGGATTCGAGGGAAGCACGCGGATCACGCCCTCGATGCCGTCGGGCGCGGACACCGTCGTCGATGCGGCACCGTTGCAGACCCCGCCGCGCGAACGCGCCGAGCCCAACCTCGGTCGCATCGAAGGCATCGTCGCGGCGCTCGATGAAGGTCCGCGCGGGCGCGCCGAGGCGCGCGACCGCGCGCAGCGGCGTGCCGGCCAGGGCCATGGCCGCGCGGCGCTCGCGTGGGCGTTCGGCGCCCTGGTGGTCGCAGCGCTCGCGTGGGCGGCGTGGAATCGCCAGGATGACCTGCGCGACCTGTTGCCGCGTACCGGATTCAACGACACGCTCGCGCGCGCGCAGCAGGCGCTCGATGCGGGACGGCTGACCAGCACCCAGGGCGATGGCGCGCGCGAACTGTTCCTGGCCGCGCGCGCACAGGACCCCGACAGCGACACCGCGCGACGCGGCCTCGACGAGGTGGCGCGCCGATTGCTCGAGCGTGCGCGTGCCGCGATCGCGGCCGGCGATCCCGCGGCCGCGCGCAACGCGCTCGATGGCGCGCGCGAATTGTCGGGCGGGGGCGCGGCGGTCGAGGAACTGGAGCGTTCGCTCAAGCAACTGGAGTCGCGCGACGATGAGGTGGCGCAGCTGCTCGACCAGGCGCAGGCCGCGCTCGCGGCCGGTCGCATCGTCGGCGCCGACGGCGCCGCAGCGCTTTATCAGCGCGTGCTCGAAGGCGAATCCGGCAATGCCCTCGCGAGCAGCGGCCTCGTGCGGAGCGCCGACGCTCTGGCCGCGCAGGCCGACGCCGCACTGTCGGCCGGGGATGCCGCGACCGCGCAGGCGCGCGCCGACGACATCGCGCGCATCCTGCCGACGTATACCGGCTTGCCCGAGCTGATGGGGCGCCTCACGCGCGCGCGCGAAGCCGAGGCTTCCGCGCTCTCCGAGACGCTCGATCGAGCCGAGGCGCGATTGCGCGAAGGCGCTCTGGCCGGCGGCGATGACTCCGCACTCGAACTGTTCCGCGCGGTGCTCGCAAAGGACCCCATGCAGGCGCGCGCGAAAGCCGGGCTCGCGCGCATCGCGCAGGCGTGGGTCGTGCGCGCGAACGCCGCGATCGACGACGGCGACGACGATGCCGCCGACGCGCTGTTGCGCGACGCCGCGGCGCTCGCGCCGGAGTCGCCGGAGCTGCGCGCCGCGCGTTCGCAACTGCGCGAGCTGCGCGAGCGGCAGGCGATCGGATCGCAACACACGCCGGTCACGCCACAACAGTCGGCGCGCGTGCGCGAGCTCGTGGCCGAGGCGCAGCAGGCCGCGAACGCGGGTCGCCTGATCGTGCCGCCGGGCGACAGCGCCTACGACAAGTACCGCGCCGCGCTCGCGATCGATCGCGACGACGTGGCCGCGCGCGAAGGCCTCGAGCGCCTGCCGGCGCGCGCGAAGGCGCTGTTCGCGCAGGCGCTGGCAGACGCCGCGGTGCTGCGTGCGAACACCCTGCTCGATGCGATCCGTCAGATCGCGCCGGGTGATCCCGATATCACGCCGATGGGTGCGCGCCTCGCCGATGCGTTCCTCGACCAGGCGGACCTGCGCATCGGCGAGGGCCGCCGTGAAGATGCGGCGCGTGCACTGGATGCCGCGCGCGCCCTGGCCCCCGCCAATCCGCGCATCGAGACGCTCGAATCGCGGTTGAGGGCGTGGGAGCAGGGGATGGGGAATCGGGAATAGCGAGCAGGGGACGGGGAACAGGGGATGGGGAGGGCGGGAGGGAAATCGACCTTGCCGTTCGTGAATGTCGGTGAACTTGGGCCGCGGTCACGGCGTTTCGAGCTGTCCTCGTGCAAGCTTGGCTGCCCTTGGGTCAACCATTCCCCATGCCCTCTTCCCCGATGACCGCTCCATGTGCCTGCTCCTGATCGCCATCGACGCCACGCCAGGGCTGCCGCTGCTGTTGCTCGGCAATCGCGACGAGTACCACGGACGACCCAGTGCTGCGGCAGCGCCGTGGGTCGAGGACGCGCGCGTGGTCGGCGGGCGCGATCGCATCGCGAACGGCGCCTGGCTCGGCCTGCGCGCGGACGGACGCTTCGCGGCGGTGACCAACCTGCGCGTCGGCGTGCCCGCGACCGCGCCGAAGTCGCGTGGTTGGCTGGTGCGGGACTTCCTGCTCGGCGACGCGAAGCCGATCGACTGGCTCGACCAGGTGCGCATGCAGGCGGGCGACTACGGTCCGTTCAACCTCGTCGTCGGTGATCGCGACGGCGCGTTCGCACTGGGCAGCTCCGAGGGCATGGTGCGCTCGTTGACGCCGGGCGTGCATGTGGTCAGCAATGGCGCGATCGGCGTCGACTGGCCGAAGACGGCACGCCTGCAGCGTGGTTTCCGCGACGCGCTGCGCGGCGGAAGCTTGCGCGACGAAGCAGGCTTGCTCGACCTGCTGCGCGACGAGACGCTTCCCCGCGACGAGGAACTCCCCGATACCGGCGTCGGCCTCCAGCTCGAACGTCGCCTCGCGCCGGTGTTCATCCGCGGTGACCGCTACGGCACGCGCGCCGCCACGCTCGCACAACGAAACGCCGATGGTTCGCTGGTGCTGCGGGAACGGCGTTTCGGACCGTCCGCCGAGGCCGCTGGCGAAGATCGCTGGCAGCTTCTCGAGGGCGGGACCTTCGAGGCGACTGCGGCATTCTGATCCATTGCGGCATGCACGCCTTGCGCGCAGCGTCGGCCGCTGCATCGCTGGACGAAGATCGAGAGCGCCCCTCAACCGCCCCTGCGGGGCACCTTCTCCCGCCAGCGGGAGAAGGCGAGCAGGGAACGCCGTTCACGCCTTGTCGAACAGTCTCGCGACCGCCTTGCGCGCGGCGTCGAACGAGAAATGCCGCTCTACGTTCGCGAGGCCATTGGCGGAGAGCGTGTTCCACAGCGCCTCGTCGCGGTAAAGCCTGACGACGGCGGCGGCGAATGCGGCCGCGTCCGCCGCGACCAGCACGTCGGCACCCTCGCGCACGTGCATGCCTTCGACTGCGATCGGCGTCGCCACCACCGGCAGGCCGCAGCTCATCGCCATGTTGACCTTGCCCTTGACACCGGCGCCGTAGCGCAGCGGCGCGACCGAGACGCGGCAGCCGTCCATGTA
>DAIOWG010000088.1:0-7320 GCA_036758645.1 Dokdonella sp.
CCGATCTCGCACTGGCCGGCGGTCGCGACCTCGTGATGGTGCACTTCGACCGTCATGCCGACCGCTTCGAGCACCTTGCACATCTCGCTGCGCAGGTCCTGGAAAGAATCCACGGGCGGCACCGGGAAGTAGCCGCCCTTGACGCCCGGGCGGAAGCCCGCGTTGCCGGCTTCGAAGCGCTTGTTGCTCGACCACGCGGCCTCTTCCGATTCGATCTCGCAGGACACGCGCCCCATTTCGTTCTGGTAGCGCACCGAATCGAAGATGAAGAACTCGGGCTCCGGACCGAAGAACGCGGTGTCGGCGAGGCCGGTCGACTTGAGGTAGGCCTCGCCGCGCTTGGCGATCGAACGCGGGTCGCGCGAGTACGCTTGCATCGTGCTCGGCTCGAGCACGTCGCACTGCAGGACCAGCGTGCGGTGGCTCATGAACGGATCCACGAACGCGGTGGCCGGGTCCGGCATCAGCACCATGTCCGATTCGTTGATGCCCTTCCAGCCGGTGATCGATGAGCCGTCGAACATGCGGCCGTCCTCGAACAGCGCTTCGTCGATCGAATGCGCCGGGTAACTCACGTGGTGCTGCACGCCGAGCATGTCGGCGAAGCGCAGGTCGACGAACTCGACTTCGTGTTCCTTGATCAATCCGAGGACATCGGCGGGGGTACGGGCGGACATGGGGACCTCGATGCGGTGATGGACGCGGAGACAGGAGCAACCCGCGTGCCAACCCGCCCCGTCGGGCCGAGGGCGATGCAACGCGATCGAATCCCCTGGCGCCTTCCATGTGCGCACCATTGCGGGGAACATCACGCACTAACCTGGTGCAGGCGGATCCCGCCTGCGCGCTGCTGCCCAGACTTGCAGGAACGCTCCAGCCCGAGCCTGCGGCACGGACCATCCGGCGCGCGATGAGGGCGTGAAGCGGCGGGCCATTCCGCACGCCTCGCGGCCCCCGGTCCACTGCCCCGTACAATGCGCGCTCTCCGGCGCCATCTGGCGCCCCCGGGAACCACCGCGTGGACGACCTGATCAGCACGATCCTGCTCGGCATCATCGAAGGCATCACCGAGTTCCTGCCGATCTCGAGCACCGGCCACCTGCTGATCGCCGAACGCTGGCTCGGCCGCCGCTCGGACCTGTTCAATATCGTGATCCAGGCCGGCGCGATCCTCGCGGTGGCGCTGATCTACCGCGAGCGCCTGTGGCGCCTCGCGACCGGCCTGCGCGATCGCACCCAGCGCGACTATGCGCTCAAGCTCGCCTACGCGTTCCTCGTCACCTGCGTGCTCGGCCTCGTCGCGGTCAAATTCGGCTTCGAGCTGCCCGAAACGACTGCGCCGATCGCGTGGGCGCTCGTGATCGGCGGCTTCTGGATGCTCGGCGCCGAATGGCTCGCTGCGCGACGCCCCGAGCACACCACGATCAGCTGGAACGCCGCGCTGCTGGTCGGCATCGCGCAGGCCGTCGCGGGCGTATTCCCGGGCACGTCGCGTTCGGCCGCGACGATCTTCGTCGCGATGCTCGCGGGCACCGGCAACCGCGCCGCGGCGACCGAATTCGCATTCCTCGTCGGCATTCCGACGATGTTCGCCGCGAGCGCGTACGAACTCGCGAAGACCGCGCGCAGCGGCGCCGAGCACGAGGACTGGGGCGCGCTCGCGCTGGGGTTCGCGGTCTCCGCGGTCACCGCGTTCGTCGCGGTCAAGTGGCTGCTCGGCTACATCCGCACGCACCGCTTCACACCGTTCGCGATCTACCGGATCGCGTTCGGACTGATCCTGCTCGGGCTTCCGGACTAGGAAGCCGGTCGCCGCAACGGGCGCACATGGCAGGATCGGGCACGGTCTTCCGTGTCCGGATGGGTGCGCCGATCGCGGCGCGAAATCCGGAGCCTCCATGCACGCTGCACGTTCGATCCAGGTTGCATCCACACTCGCCGCGCTCGCCTTTGCGCTTCCCGCCGGCGCCGTCGAATTCTTCGGCCCGACGCCGTATCTGTCGGCCGCCGACACGCCCGCAGGATTCCCGTCCGGCGTGATGGATGTCGAGGACTGCGAGGACGGCCTCATCGATCCGCGGCTGCTCGTGTTGACCGCGACGATCTTCCCGCCCGGCGGGATCACAGACTCGGTCGACGCCGACGACGGCGCGATCGACGGTTCGGGCACCGCCGGCTACTCGCTGTTTGGCTTCCCGCCATTCGAGGTCGAGTTCGTGCCCCCGCTGCCGACTTCGGCGGGCCTGGTCTGGACCGATGGCGGCACGCCGACCGAAGTCACGTTCGAGGCTTTCGGCGCCGACGGACAGTCGCTCGGCAGCATCGGTCCGTTCCCGATCGGCGACAACAACAACGGCGGCGGCACCGACGAGGACCGCTTCTTCGGTGTGCGCGACGACGCGGGCATCCTGCGCCTGCGCGTGATGCACACGAGCGGCGGCATCGAGATCGACCACATCCAGTTCAATGCGGCCGATCGCATCTTCGACGACGGCTTCGAGCTCGCTCCCAAGCGTGCGGCGAGACCCATCGATGCATGGGCGCGATGACCGATGCCGCGAGGCCGACGGTGCATGTGCGCCATCGGCTTTCTCGGCCGTTCGCCCAGAGCGCAGGCCGAAGGCCGGAGTCGAAGGGCCGAGGTTGTCCGGATGCCCCGGGTGGACGCCGCGACCTGCGACTGCTGCGCTCCACGCGAACGGAACGCGCTGTGGCGCGCGCTACGGCATGCGTCGCTTCGCCGGCGGCAGGCGCTCGAGCGCCGCGGCGCGCAGCTTCGCCGCGAGCAAGTGGAAACCCGAACTCGTCGGATGCAGTTCGTCGAACCACTGGCCCTGCGAGTCGAGCGTGCCGCGCAGGTCGACGTAGTCGAACAGGCCGCGCGATGCGGGCTCGTCCCTGAGCACGCGCAGCACGCGCTGCTCGAAGCCGTCGATGATGCGGCGTGCGAATGCGCGCTGGTCCGCGATCGAGGGCAACACGTGCGCGACATGGGGCGCGATCCACGGACCGACCTCGCGCGTGAGCAGCGCAATCGCGCCGACGCCGGCGACACCGAGCGCGCCGGCCCGCCCGAGCGCGATCGGATAGTCGTAGGTGTGTGCGAGGATCGGCGTGCGCGGTCGCGCCGCGACGAACGCCGCGACCACCCGCCGGTATGCGGCGAGCACCTGCTCGTAGCGACCCGTCGAGACGACGATATCGAACGCCTGCGCCACGCCCATGCGCGACGCGCGTGCGAAGGTGCGCGCGAGGAACGCACCGGTAAAGTCGTTGCCGCCGGCGCTCAGCAGCGCGATGTCGAACTCGAAGCCTTCGTACCAGCGCGCGAGCCCGCGCACTTTCGCGGCAGTGAACATGTCGGTCGCGAGATCGCCGCTATGCTCCCTGCGCAGGAACAGGCCCCCCGCGCCGAAAACGGGCACCCCGCGCGCCTCGTCCTGCGGCGACGGGAACACCAGCCAGTCGACGAGGTTCATCGCGAGCGGCGTCGAGAACCACGAGTCGCCTTCGCAGAACACGATCGGCGTCGCGGCGAACAGCGCGGGCTTGCGCTTGAGCGCGCGATGGATGTCGCGGAACTGGCCGACGCGCGTGGTGATGACGGACTGGCCGGACATGGCACTTCCCCGCGGCGTACGCCGCAAGCCTCAGACGGCGGCAACGATGTACAGGACGCAAATCGCGACCGGCAACAGGAACGTCGCCACTGCGATCATCCTCGTTCGGACGCGCACGTTCCTGCGCACGAGAAGGCCATGGGTGGCCCACGCAGTGGCCACCGATGCGAGCAGGATGCATGACGAAACCAGAAGCTGTGCCGGTCGCGTGGTGAACTCGATCAGCGCGATCGCTGACAGGAGGACGCACGTCAGCAGCGGGATGATCGGACTCATGGGCGGGCTTTGATCAGTAGCCAGGTCGGAGCCCTACAACCCCGCCTCGCGATTGAAGTCCCCGATGCCCTCGGTCAGCGCGGTGACCGCCTCGCGTTCGACTTCGGTCAGGTGCGGGTTCCAGACGTCGAGCAGCACCACCACGCGCGTCTCGCCGCTGCGGTTCCAGGCTTCGTGTTCGAAGGTGTCGTCGAACGTGAAGCATCGCCCTTCCTGCCAGCGCATCGTCTCGCCCGAGACATGCAGCGCAAGGTCGCCTTCCGGCACGACCAGCGGCAGGTGCGTCACGAGGCGCGTGTTGGTGACGCCGCGATGCGGCAGGATGTGCGAGCCGGGCGTCAGCACCGAGAAGCACACTTCCGGCGAATGGTCGCGCACGCGGCACAGCGGCGCGGCTTCGAGCGCGGCGGCCGTGCGCGGGCAGCGCGCCGCGTTGGCGTCGTTGCGCACGCCATGGCGATGGAAGAAGAACGCATTCCAGGCCGGTTCGCCACGCTCGCCGCGCAACAGGTCCTGCAGCGCGCCCTGGTCGTCGACGTGGCCGAGGAACGGTTCGAAGCCGCTGTCCTCGGCCAGCACCGCGCGCATTTCCTCGCGGATGACCGCAGTCTGCGCCTCGAGTGCTTCGTACCACGGGAACAGCTCGCGCGCGAAGAAACGCGTGGTCGGCAAGTCGGGGAAGTACAGGAATTTCGGCTGCTGCGCCGGATCCACGTAGCCCGGCGGGATCTCGTGCAGGTAGATCGCGAGCGCCTTCTCGACCCGCGCGAGCGGTGCCGCGCCATGGCGTTCGCGCAGCGGCGCGAGCAATGCGGACAGCAGCACGCGGCGTCCGCCTGCGACCACGCGCATCGCATGCTTGACCAACGGCCGCAGCGGCAACGCGGTGGTCGCGTCGCTGAGCCAGTGCCCGCGCTGCTGCGCTATCGTGATCGCGCCGAAGTAAGCGGCCACCGCGCCCGAGTCTCCGCGCGCCTGCAGCGCTTCGCCGAGCCGCAGCCGCGCGACGTACAGGGTCGGATCGATGCGCAGCGCGTCGCCGAGCGTCGCGATCGCCTCGTCGAGCCGATCGCGTTCGCGCAGCAGCACGCCGGTGTTGACGAGCGTGGTCGCATCGCGAGGGTGCGCGGCGCGCGCGCGCGCGAGCACCTCGAGCGCCTCGTCGGGCCTGCCCGCCGCATGCGCGCGGATCGCGAGGAAGTTCAGCGCATCGACGTCGTCGGGCACTTCGACGAGCAACGCATCGAACAGGCGACCCGCTTCCTCGAGGCGGCCCTGGCCCGCGAGTTCGATCGCCTGCGTACGGCGTGCCGCGCGTTCGTCCGCGCCGTTCGAGCCCGGGTTGTTCATCGTTGCGTCCTGCCGAAAGTATCGGTCGATGCTAGCAGCCCGGCCCGCATGCGCGGATGCGGCCCGCGACCGCAGCGGTTGCCGCGGATCAGCGCCGCAGCGCCGCCACCAGCGTGTAGGTGCCGGTCACGGTGGCCTCTGCGAGTACGTGGCCTGCCATCGCGGCGCGCGCGTCCGCGAGCGTGAATCGCGCCTCGAGGCCGAGGTTCGCGACATCGAGTGCGTGCAGGCTGAAACGGTAGCGATGCACGAGTTCGTCGTTCCAGGGCGGGCACGGGCCGTCGTAGCCGAACCAGTCGCCGGCCATGTCCGGATCGCCGGCGAACCAGTGCGTGTAGTCGTTGAGTCCCTGCCTGGAACCCGGCGGGCCCGGCGGCGCCTGCTTGCCGCGCGCGACCACGCCTTCGCCGCAGGCACCCGCCGCGAGTTCCCGCAAACCGGCCGGCAGATCGACCAGCAGCCAGTGAGCGAACTCCCCGCGCGGCAGCGCCGCAGCGACGCGACGACCGGGCTGGTTCACGTCGTCGGCGCGCGTCGGCGCATCGCGATCGATGCAGAGCAGCGCGAATGAGCGCGTGCCCGCGGGCACGTCCGACCACGCGAGATGCGGGCTGCGATTGGTCGAGAGCACGCAGGGCTCGCCCGCGTCGCCGGGGCGACCGAACGCGAATGTCTCGGGAATCGGCTGCATGTCACGGAAGCTTTCGCTGTGCAAACGCATCGGATCCACCTCTCTGCAAGCACGCGGCGTCGTTCAGTCGACGAGCTGCGCGAATTCGCCGGACAGAACCTCACGGTACTGCTTCCAATGTCCCCCGGGGAAGCGCACCGGCAGGCCGCCGAGGCCGATCGCCATCGATTGCGCGTGGCGGCCGGGTTCGATCGCATCGAGACCGAGGAAGCGCGCAAGCTCCTCACCCGCGCCCGCGCGCCCGTCGAGCAGCGGATCGGCCGCGACGACGAGATGGCGCGGATCGTCGAGCGCAAGGCCGTGCCGCAGGTGGCGACGCGCACGCGCGAGCCACGCGACCGCGCCTTCGAGGTCGCCGCACGGGAAACCCGGCGCCCAGCCGAACGCGAGCCAGTTGAGCAGCGCGTCGCGCGGATCGCGCTCGACCACGACGATGCGCGTGCCCGGCATCGCGCGTCGCACCAGCGCGAGCTGATGCGCATCCCAGCGTGGCAACCAATCGACGACGGCGCGCCCGCCGATGTCGGTGCCGCGCAGCGGTGCCTGCCAGCGCTCGCGCAGCGCAGCGCGCGCCTCAGCGTCGAGCTCGCCGCACCAGGCCTGGAAATTCGGCTGGCTGAAGCCATCCTCGCGCGAGCGCGCATCGATGCGATCGCGCAGCACGAGCAGGCCCGGCTGGTCGGCGAGCAGCGCGGCGACGCGTTCGACGCCACTGCCGGGCGTCCCGAGCAGCAACACCGGCGCGTCGGTCCAACGCTCGCCCGCGCGTTCGCCCAGCGCGGCGTCGAGTTCGGGACGCGGATCGGCCAGTGGCGGCACCGCGGCCGCGACGCCGGCCTGCGCCTCGACGAAGCAGCGCACCGCTTCGGCCGGCTCGCCCCGCCGATCGTGCACGCGACCGAGGTAGTTCGCGCGAAGGCGACGCTGTCCCGCGGTCAAGGCATGTTGCGCGAGCGCGTCGAGCGCCGCTTGCGCAGCGTCGAACTCGCCCGCACGCAGCAGCGCGCGCACGCGCACGAGCTGCATTTCGACGTCGTCCTGCACCTGCAACGCGAGTTCCGCATGCGCCTGTGCTTCGCCGACTTCGCCGAGGTATTCCGCCACGATCGCGAGGCGCGAACGCGCGAAGACGTTGGCCGGGTTGCGTTCGAGCAGTTCGCGCCAGCCCGCGGCAGCCTGCGGGAAACGCCCGACCAGCGTCAGCAGGTCGGCGCGCGCGCTGCGCAGTTCGTCGTCGCCGGGGCTGCGTTCGAGCGCCGCGTCGTAGGTCGCGATCGCCTCGTCATGGCGGCCGACCTGTGCAAGCGACCACGCGAGCGCTCGCGCCGCGACCGCGTGCGCAGGTTCGCGCGCGAGCACCGCGCGGTAGGCCGACGCCGCTTC
>DAIOWG010000088.1:7420-10229 GCA_036758645.1 Dokdonella sp.
CCGAGCGACATCTGGATCATCGCATCGTCCGGCGCGAGCTCGGCCGCGCGACCGAGATGGCGCAGCGCGCCTTCGGCATCCCCGCGCTCGAGCAGCAGCGAACCGAGCCCGGCCAGCGCATGCGGCTCCTCGGCGGCGCGCAGCGCGACGCGGAAGTGCTGCTCGGCCTTGTCGCGCTCCTCGCGCATCAGCGCGAGCTGGCCGAGGCCCGCGTGCGCGCCCGCGAGGTTCGGATCGAACGCGAGCGCCTCGTGGAAGCCGCGACGCGCGCCCTCGTGGTCGCCGTCGCGAAAACGCATCGAGGCGAGCGTGAGGATCACGCCCGGATGCTCCGGCGCGAGTTCGCGCGCGCGCTCGAGCAGGCGGCGGCCTTCGTCCGAATCGCCGAGCTGATAGCGCAGCATCCCGAGCAGCTGCAGCGCCTCGACGTCGTCGGGCTGGTCGGCGAGCCGGGCGCGATAGCCCTGCTCGGCCTCTGCGAATCGGCCGAGGCGGTGGTGTTCGATGGATGGCTCGAGCATGCGGGGTGTTCCGGAAGGAGTCGTGCGCGGGCGCGGACGACGCGCCGGCGCGAAAGGCGGAATTATGCCGCATCCGCCCGTGCTAGGCTTCGCGCGGCCCGCCGCAGTGAATCCCCGAGCCGTGCCCGGAAACCAGGACCTCGTCACCCTGATCAGGGCGCACACGCCGCTGATCGTCATCGAGTCGGCGGAAGAAGCGCCCGTGATCGACGGCTTCCGCCATGCGATCGCGCAGGTGCTGCGCCCGCTGTTCCGCTGGACCATCACCGCAGGCCTGGAGCGGATCGACCTCGACCTGCGCGACGAGGACGACGGCGAGGAACGCATCGAGGAAGCGCCCGACGCGACGATGACGCTGCATGCGATCCAGCGCCATCGCGAGGCCGGCATCTACCTGCTGCTCGATTTCCAGCCGTACCTGCGCTACCCGATGACCCTGCGCCTGCTGCGCGAGATCGTGCTGCGCCACGAGGTCGCCGAGCACACGCTGGTGCTGGTCGGCGCGACGATCGAACTGCCGGAGGAACTCGCCGCGGTCGCCACGCGCTTTCGCTTCGCGCTGCCGGACACGGCGGCGCTCGAAGCCCTCGTGCGAGAAGAGGCGTTCCGCTATTCACGTGGCCACGCGGGCCGGCGCGTCGAGATCGATGCCGAGGCCGCGCGCGCGGTCGTGCGCAACCTGCGCGGCCTGTCGCTCGCGGACGCGCGCCGCATCGTGCGCAAGCTGATCCACGACGATGGCGCGCTGAGCGCGGCCGACCTGCCCGAGCTGGCGAAGGCCAAGCACGCGCTGCTCGACCGCGGCGGCATGCTGCACTTCGAGTACGAGACCGCGCAGTTCGCCGACATCGGCGGGCTCGCGCGCCTCAAGCAATGGGTCGCACTGCGGCGTCCGGCCTTCCTCGGCGAGAACCTGCCGGTCAAGCTCGATCCGCCACGCGGCATGCTGCTGCTCGGCGTGCAGGGCTGCGGCAAGAGCCTCGCCGCCAAGGCGACCGCCGGCGGGTTCGGCGTGCCGCTGGTGCGCCTCGACATCGGCACGCTCTACAACAAGTACCACGGCGAAACCGAGCGCAACCTGCGCGATGCGCTGCGCAATGCCGAGCTGCTCGCGCCCTGCGTGCTGTGGATCGACGAGATCGAGAAGGCGCTGTCGACCTCGGGATCCGACGACGGCGTGTCGCGGCGCGTGCTCGGATATCTCCTGACGTGGATGGCCGAGCGCAAGGCGCCGGTGTTCCTCGTCGCGACCGCGAACGACGTGCAGCAACTGCCGGCCGAGCTGTTGCGCAAGGGCCGCTTCGACGAAACCTTCTTCGTCGACCTGCCCGATGCGACCACCCGCGCGCAGATCTTCGGGCTGCACCTGTCGCGGCGCGGGCTCAAGGCCGACGTGGACCTCGACGCGCTCGCGCGCGCGAGCGAAGGGTTCTCCGGCGCCGAGATCGAACAGGTCGTCGTCGCCTCGCTGTATGCCGCGGCGGCCGGCGGCCAACGGCAACCTTCCGAGGCGCAACTGCTCGCGGAGATCGCGGGCACGCGGCCGCTGTCGGTGCTGATGGCGGAGAAGGTCGCCGCGCTGCGCGCGTGGGCGAGCAGTCGCGCCGTGGCCGCGGACTGAGCATGCACTGCGGGTATTCCACCGCGATCGCCGACGCTGCCGCATGGCCCGGCGCGGTCGATCGCGTGGTCGCGTTCCTGCGCGGGATCGGACTCGGCATCGAGCAGGGGGAGCTCGACGAGCCCTGTTTCCTGCCCGGCGTGCGCATCCGTCGCGGCGCGATCGTGTTCGACCGCGCGCGCCTGCTCGCCGCCGGCGACCTGCTGCACGAAGCCGGACACGTCGCGTTGACGCCGTCCACGCACCGGCACGAGCTGGATGGCGACGTGCGCCCCGACCAGCACCACCCGCACGGCGGAGAAGCCGAAGCGATCGCGTGGTCGTACGCGGCGGCGCTTGCGATCGGACTGCCGCTCGAGGAGCTGTTCCATGCGCAGGGCTACAAGGGCCAGGCGCAGGCGCTCACGTTCTCGTTCGCGCTCGGCGTGTACCCCGGCGCCGCCGGCCTCGCCGAACTCGGCCTTGCCGCGACCGGGGAATCCGCGCGGCGCGCCGGCCTGGATCCCTATCCGCACATGCTGCGCTGGCTGCGCGAATAGGCCCCGGCCACACGTCGTTTCGCGTTCGGGGCCCCTCATGCAACCGCGCCGACGGCGGGAGTAGCATCGCGAGGCGGACGGCATGCCGCCGCCCGGCTGGCCGGAGAAAGCCCATGAAGCCCACGTGC